>NZ_JBZFUM010000003.1:0-169414 GCF_058314535.1 Streptococcus sp. ELY_125
AAACCATTTTATCAGCTATAGCTGATAGGAGAAACAAGATTCCTAGAAAATCTCTAAATTATCAAACACCTTATCATGTTTTTCTGAGTCAGGTGAAACTGTCCAACTTAATTTGACAATTTAAGCTTATTATTCGCTGGTTCTTGCCAGGGCAGGCTAAGGATAATGATTTCACTAGGATGTTAGGATTAGCTTTTATGCCGCTGCTATTCCTTTTAGCGATTTATTTTACCCTGTCATTAGTAAGTGAAAGTATCGAAGGCTATTATCTCAAAAAATATTTAGAAGACTATCGTAAATTATCGGGTTATTCTATTGAAGAGTGGTATGGTCCAAAGTCGAAAAAATACAAAGAATCGCTGACAAAATGAAATTAAAGAATTGGTTTTACAGAGTTGGCAGCTCGAGACTATCAGTATATTCATGAGAATGTTCAATCGGCTGTTAAAGATTATTTCCAACCAGAGTTCTTAAATCGTATTGATGAAACAGTTGTTTTTAGGCCCTTGGATGATGATAATATTTTAGAGATCACGCGACTATTGCTGCAGCGGGAACAAATTATACTAGCACAACAAGTAATTGAAGCTGACTTTGACGAAAAAGTTGCAGTTTATATTGCAAAGGCATGTTTTTGATCCTATCAACAGTGCTCGTCCAATCAAACGAGGGATTGCCCGTCTGATTGAGGATAAGCTATCTCAACTTTTGATTTATCAAGAAATTACAAAAGGTGATCATATCCTGATTACAGAAAACAATCAAGAAATTAAAATTATCAGATATTAATTTTTGGACGGACGGATAGCCGCCAGATAAAGCAGTTAATCAAAGCTTTCAGATATAAAACAGTTCGCCTGTGTTCCAAGTTTCTATATGGGTGGACCTTCGTTTTAAAAGAACCAAGAACCAGAAATATAGTAACTTTGAGTCCAATCAATTGACAAAAGACTGCCCAATGGCATAAAATCGTTTATATACCAGTGAAAAGAGTCGCTTTTTAAAAGCGCAGCTCTTCTTACAGACTTAGTATTTTATTACAGGAGTGCCCACTCCTACTAAAAGCTTCAAGAAAAAGATTACTTCGCTTGTCTTCAAGGACACAGTTTTACTCTCTTATTTTTTCTTGACGCCCTTAGTATCCTATAAAGAAAGGAAAGTGATAATCACTTATGAAACTCCCCAAATGGCTATCCTTGGCTATGCTGGTGACCTTTTCAGGTTCTTATTTAGCACCGAGCTTAGCTCTAGCACAAACAAATGACGGCCTTTTACCATCCAGCGAGGCTCCTTCACAACAGACTCAAGAGTCTTCCAAATCCCAAGAAGACAATGATCATAATGGTATTCCCGACCATGAGGAAGACAAGAACCACAACGGTGTTCCCGATGACGAAGAGGATGCCAACAAAAATGGGATCCCTGATGATTTAGATGCTAAGGAGGAACAGTCCTCATCAAGTTCTGAGGCTAGTTCTAGCCAAGAGACGGGCACTGATCAGGGTCAGTCTCAAGCTTCTTCGAGTCCGCAAAGCTCTCAAAGCAGTTCGACGACTGAACCTAGCTCAGATGCATCTGATGATCAGCCTAAAACTGAAGGTTCTGCTTCACCAACCGGTGAAGAGGAGGCGAAGGCCCATACTTCAGGTTCTAAGGAAAACGATATTCCCACCAAGGAAGAGCCTAAAACTAACTTAGGCAAAAATTCAGCTGAAAGTAAAAAGCAAGTCATTCTAAATTCTTTTCAAGTAGATCTCAAGCTTCCGTCAAACTCAGCTAGTAACACAAGGCAGCCAAGTCAAGCTGATCGTTGGTTTGGCCCTGTTGATAATACGCCGACAACACCGCCAAGTTATACGGCCTACGTAGAACACTGGTCAGGCGACTCTGCCTATACCCACAATCTTCTGTCCCATCGCTACGGGATTACGGCTGAACAGTTAGATGGTTATTTGAATTCTCTGGGAGTTTCCTACAATCACGATCGGATTAATGGTAGACTTTTGCTGCAATGGCAAAATGACAGTGGCCTAGATGTGCGCGCGATTATCGCTATTGCCATGGCAGAGAGCTCGCTGGGAACAGCTGGTGTCGCTACTATTCAAGGCTCCAACATGTTTGGCTATGGCGCTTTTGATGCCAATCCTGATAATGCGGCTAACTTTTCTGATGATAAGGCCATTACTAAAATGACAGCTGAGACCATCATTCAAAATAAAAATTGGACCTTTAAGATTCAGGACGATAAGGCCAAGAAGAATGCCATGGGTCAGCTTAACCCTATTGCAGATGGGGGCGTTTATTTCACCGATACCTCGGGAACGGGCAAGCGCCGGGCGCAAATCATGCAAGATATTGATACTTGGATTGACCAGCATGGTGGCACACCGCCTATCCCAGAGGATCTTAAGCACTTAAATGGTACTAGTGCCATGGCTGTCCCTAGTGGTTATCAGATTTCGCATCCAATGAGTACAGACAGCTATATAGCAGCTTCTTACCCTTGGGGGCAATGTACATGGTATGTTTATAACCGTGCCAAAGAACTGGGTTACAACTACGATGCTTATATGGGCAATGGCGGTGATTGGCAGCATAAAGCCGGCTATGAAGTGGTTCATACGCCCAAAGTTGGTTATGCGGTATCCTTTGCGCCAGGACAAGCCGGTGCTGATCCTAGCTATGGCCATGTCGCTATTGTCGAAGAAGTTAAAGCTGATGGGTCCATTCTTATCTCAGAATCCAACGCCCTTGGTTTAGGAGTCGTTTCTTACCGCACCTTCTCTGCAGCCCAAGCCTCAACCCTCACCTATGTCATTGGTCATAAAAGCTAAGATACTAAGACCGTAAAATATGAGATTTTAAGAAGGTGACGCTGTGTGCTTGCACACAAGGAAGCATACTTAAATCCTGAGTTTCTAGCTTCTTACCTAACAAAAATATAAGAAAAATCCCTTTGCTCTGAAGGGATTTTCGTGTATAAAAGAGACACTTTATTAACCGATGAATAACTTATCTTAACATCAAACAGGGAACAAGTTTTGTCAGCTCTTAGTTTACCCTATAAGAGGCTTTTTGTACTTCGTATAAAGGGTGTCCTAAGCTCAATATGCGAAGACTAATGGCTTGGTTGCTGATTAGGAATTTTATTTCTTGTTTTTAGCGTAAACTTTTGACAGTTCCTTTTGACTGTTAAAGGGGGGAACTATAGGCCGTTAACTTTGTCGATCTCAAATCTTAATCAACTGTGTAGGGGTGAGGCAAGGAAATTAAGACCTCGTCTACTAATTTTTATTATCCCCCTCTTCCTTAGCTTACTTAATAAGTTAATACAAAGTATTTTTTCTTACCACGACGAATGACTGTTAATTCGTTATCAATCTTATCTGCCGCAGATAGAGTATAATCGAGGTCTTGAATACGCTCACCATTAATATAAATAGCGCCATTTTGCACATCTTCGCGAGCTTGGCGTTTAGAGTTAACTATTTGAGCAGTTACAAGAATGTCAACAATATTAAGGCTGTCGCTTTTTTGGATAGCATAGTTAGGGACGTTGCTCAACCCTTGTTTTAGCTCAATTGCAGATAGATTTTTGATATTACCTGCAAAAAGTTGTTCGGTAATTTTTAGAGCTTCTTGATAGGCTTCCTGGCCGTGAACAAGTGTGACCACTTCACGTGCAAGGATTTTTTGTGCTAAACGTTCATGGCGGGCAGCATCAAATTGTTTTTCGATTTCGGCGATTTCATCCAAAGATAGGAAGGTGAAAATTTTCAAAAAACGTACAGCATCGTCATCCATGACATTAAGCCAGAATTGGTACATTTCATAAGGAGATGTTTTGTCAGCGTCTAGCCAAACAGCATTGCCCTCTGATTTTCCGAATTTTTTACCAGTGGAATCAGTAATGAGCGGAACAGTGATGACATGGGCGGTCTTGTCAGCTTTACGACGAATGAGTTCGGTACCGGCAGTCATATTCCCCCATTGGTCAGACCCGCCAATTTGCAAAGTGACATTGTATTTTTGGTTTAGCTCATAGAAATCATAACCTTGCATGATTTGATAAGCAAACTCTGTGTAAGAGATACCGGTTTCGATTCGTTTTTTTACAGATTCCTTACTCATCATGGTATTGACGGTGAAATATTTTCCAACGTCGCGCAGGAAATCGATGAAACTGATAGAACCAAACCAATCATAGTTGTTGACCATAACGGCCTTGTTATCGCCATTATCAAAATCAAGAAAACGAGATAACTGGTTTTGAATCTTTTTAACCCATCCTTGAACGGTTTCTTTCGTTTGTAGATTTCGTTCAGCGTCCTTAAAGGAAGGATCGCCAATCAATCCTGTCGCTCCGCCGACTAAAGCATACGGTTTATGACCAGCTAGTTGTAGGCGACGGGATGTTAAAATAGCCACTAAATGCCCCAAATGCAGGCTGTCAGCTGTTGGATCGTAACCAGTGTAATAAGAAACTGTCCCCTCTTCAAGAGCCTTTTTTAAACTGTCTTCGTCGGTGGTCTGAAAAATTAAACCGCGTTCTTTTAATTCATCAAAAATTGTCATAGTATCTCTCCAGTGATTTATAGTACTAAGGCTCATTATACCAAAAACTCTGAAGCTCATGCAAGTTGACCTTGGTTTTGGTATAATGGCTTAGAGGTAGATTATGGTTGAATTCTTCAAGAAGCTTTGGCAAGATTTAGTTGCCTTTTTTAAAAGGTCGGCATCAGGGACTCCAAAACATTTAAAATCCAAGAATAAGCTGGGCAAAGGGCAGAAAAATAGTGATTCTGATTCGGAATTCGAACTGTCAGGGGCAGATAGAGTTTCTGTTGTGCTCAGCAGTTTAAAGATGGTATCGGATTTCTTTTACATTGTCGTTTTGCTTGTTTTTATGCTTGTTTCTGGATTAGGTGTAGGTTATCTAGCCAGCCAAATTGATAGCGTTAAAGTTCCTGATCGAGCGACCCTTGTCATGCAGGTGCGTTCGATTAGTCTAGTGTCCACTTTGGCCTATGCTAATGGACACGATATTGCGGAAGTGGATACAGACTTGCAGCGCAGCCCTGTAAAGGGGGAAGATATCGGTAGTAATATCAAACAGGCAGTTATTGCAACTGAGGATGAAAATTTCAAATCTCATCACGGTGTTGTCCCAAAAGCGGTATTTCGTGCTCTCGTTTCCTCGGTGTTAGGCGTTGGTTCTAATAGTGGCGGTTCTACCTTAACTCAGCAGTTGGTCAAACAGCAAGTAGTTGGTGATGACCCTACTTTTAAACGTAAAGCACGCGAAATTATTTATTCATTAGCCTTGGAACGCTATATGACAAAAGATACAATCCTAACCTCTTATTTAAATGTATCCCCTTTTGGTCGTAATAATAAGGGGGAGAATATTGCCGGTGTAGAAGAGGCTGCTAAGGGGATTTTTGGAGTATCGTCAAAGGCATTAACAGTTCCGCAGGCAGCTTATATCGCGGGATTGCCCCAAAGTCCGATTACTTACTCTCCCTATGCTGCAGATGGACGTTTAAAAGATCAGGAAAGTTTGGCTTATGGCCTGAAACGTCAGCAAGCGGTCCTCTATAATATGTATCGAGCAGGTTATTTGAGCAAAAGAGATTATCGCTGCCATAGACAATACAATATTCAACAAGATTTCATAGCTTCTGAAGAATCCAGTAGTGTTAGTCATGATTATCTCTACTATGCGGTTATGGAGGAAGCTCAACAGCATATGTATGACTATCTGATTAAGCGGGATGAAGTTTCTCAATTTGACTTGAAGAATGATGAAACTGTGGCCAATTATCAACAATTGGCTTTAGAAGCTTTACAGACAGGAGGGTACAGGGTTACAACAACTATCAATGAAAATATCTATAAAGCTATGCAAGAATCCGCACAAAATTCCGGAGGCCAATTGGATGCTGGCAACAGCAGCAGAGTAGACGTTGGTAATGTTTTGATGGATAATAAAACTGGAGGGATTCTCGGTTTTGTTGGTGGCCGCGATTATAAGGTTAATCAAAATAACCATGCGCTAGACACAAAGCGTTCTCCTGGTTCTAGTATCAAGCCTATTATTGCTTATGGCATTGCTCTTGATCAGGGGATGCTGGGGTCAGCCTCTATCTTGTCTAATTATCCAGCGACTTTTTCGGGTGGAACAAAGATCATGCATGGCAATGATGAGGGGACTGGGGCTGTTAGTCTTCAGGAAGCTCTAGATACTTCTTGGAATATTCCAGCCTACTGGACCTATCGCATGTTACAAGAACAAGGTGTTGACGTTGAAGCTTATATGACTAAAATGGGGTATCAGATTGATCATTACGATATTGAAAGCTTGCCATTGGGTGGAGGTATTGAGACAACGGTCCTGCAACAGACCAATGCTTATCAAACCTTAGCTAATGAGGGTATATATCAAAAAGGTTATATGGTTCAGTCCATTACTGATAATAAGGGTCGAAAGATCTATGAGCATGCCGAGAATCCTATTCCTGTTTATGGTAAGGAAGCGGCTAGTATTATGACTGATTTGCTTAAGGGACCAATTGCATCGGGCAAAACAACTAAATTTAAAGACCATCTAACATCAATAAATGCGGGACTGGCTTCCAATATTGACTGGATTGGTAAAACTGGAACAACCGATAATTACAGTGACGTTTGGCTCATGTTATCTACCCCAACGGTTACCTTAGGTGGCTGGGCGGGTTATGATAATAACGCCTCAATGAGTTCTAATACGGGCTATGAAAATAATGCACAATATATGGCGAATTTAGTCAATGCTATTGATGCTGCTGATTCTTCTGTTTTTGGAGGTGGACAGAAATTCTCACTGGCTTCCAATGTTATTAAATCGACAGTGCTTAAGTCAACAGGTTTGAAACCGGCAACGGTCTCTCATAATGGTAACAGCATCAATTTATCTGGTGAAACAACTACTAGTAATTGGGCTAAGAATGGCGCTGGTGATACAACATACAGCTTCATGGTCGGTGGTAGTGACAGTGATGATGAGGCAGCTTGGAAGACAGTAACAGGGCAGCAATAAACTTGCTTAATGGTACAAAATAGGTTATAATATAAGCAACTATTTGTCGTCTTACTTGGTTGAAATATTGTCCAATCAAGAGATACAGCAGTTAAATCAAACTTTTTCAGTCAGATTTAGCTGCTCTTTTTGTGCCTAATTTCAGGGATTTTTGTATTTGTAATAAAAAAATAAAAATTCTAAAAATTACGGGTGCAAAAGGTGTACCGAGACAAATAAACTGTTAATCGACCTCGACCTAAGTTCTGTTTGCTGATGAGGCTAACCTTGCTCCAACAGACGAATGGTCTTTGTATCTTACTATAAAGGAGATAGAAACGTGGCAGGACATGACGTTCAGTACGGGAAACACCGCACCCGTCGCAGTTTTTCTAGAATCAAGGAAGTTCTTGATTTACCCAATTTGATTGAAATCCAAACGGATTCATTCCAAGAGTTTTTGGACAATGGTTTGAAAGAAGTATTTGAGGATGTACTTCCAATCTCTAACTTCACAGATACCATGGAACTGGAATTTGTAGGTTATGAGCTGAAAGAACCTAAGTATTCGCTTGAAGAAGCGCGTATTCACGATGCGTCTTACTCAGCACCGATCTTTGTGACTTTTCGTTTGATCAATAAGGAAACCGGTGAAATCAAAACTCAGGAAGTTTTCTTTGGTGATTTTCCAATTATGACGGAAATGGGTACCTTTATTATCAATGGTGGTGAACGCATTATCGTATCGCAATTGGTACGTTCTCCGGGAGTTTACTTTAACGACAAAGTTGATAAGAATGGCAAAGTTGGCTATGGTTCAACGGTTATCCCCAACCGCGGCGCTTGGTTGGAGTTGGAAACAGATTCGAAAGATATTGCCTACACTCGTATTGATCGTACGCGTAAGATTCCATTTACGACTTTAGTGCGTGCCCTTGGTTTTTCAGGTGATGATGAAATTCTTGATATTTTTGGTGACAGCGAATTGGTTCGCAATACTATTGAAAAGGATATCCATAAGAATCCAGCAGATGCGCGTACAGATGAAGCTCTCAAAGAAATATACGAGCGCTTGCGCCCAGGAGAGCCAAAAACTGCTGACAGCTCGCGTAGTCTGTTGATGGCCCGTTTCTTCGATCCGCGTCGTTATGATCTGGCAGCTGTTGGTCGTTACAAGATCAATAAGAAACTCAGTGTTAAAACACGTCTCCTGAATCAAGTCCTTGCCGAAAATTTGGTAGATAATGAAACGGGTGAAATTCTTGTTGAAGCTGGTACTGAAATGACACGTGATGTCATTAATTCAATCTCAGAACAAATCGATAAGGGCTTGAATAGCTTCATGTACACACCAAATGATTATGCGGTAGTGACAGAACCTGTTGTCTTGCAAAAGTTTAAGGTCGTATCACCGATTGATGCTGACCGTGTTGTGACAATTGTTGGGAATGCCAATCCAGACGACAAGGTCCGTGCCCTTACGCCGGCAGATATTTTGGCGGAAATGTCTTACTTCCTCAACTTGGCTGAGGGGCTAGGTAAGGTAGATGATATTGACCACTTGGGTAATCGTCGTATCCGTGCGGTAGGTGAACTTTTGGCTAACCAGTTCCGTATTGGTTTGACTCGTATGGAACGTAATGTGCGTGAACGTATGTCCGTTCAAGATAACGACGTTCTGACACCGCAACAAATCATCAATATTCGTCCTGTGACAGCAGCGGTTAAAGAGTTCTTTGGATCATCTCAGCTATCTCAATTTATGGATCAACACAATCCATTGTCAGAGCTGTCTCACAAACGTCGTTTGTCAGCCTTGGGACCTGGTGGTTTAACCCGTGACCGTGCTGGATATGAAGTGCGTGACGTGCACTACACCCACTACGGTCGTATGTGTCCGATTGAAACTCCTGAAGGACCAAATATTGGTTTGATCAATAACTTGTCTTCATACGGACATCTGAACAAGTATGGATTCATCCAAACGCCCTATCGTAAGGTTGATCGCGCAACTGGTAAGGTCACTAATGAGATTGTCTGGCTGACTGCGGATGAAGAAGATGAATATACTGTTGCTCAGGCCAATTCAAAACTTAATGAAGATGGTAGCTTTGCGCAAGAAATTGTTATGGGTCGTCATCAAGGTAACAACCAAGAGTTCCCTGCAAGCTCTGTCGATTTTGTCGATGTATCTCCTAAACAGGTCGTTGCGGTTGCGACAGCATGTATTCCATTCTTGGAAAACGATGACTCCAACCGTGCCCTTATGGGGGCTAACATGCAGCGTCAGGCTGTGCCATTGATTGATCCTAAGGCACCATTTGTTGGTACAGGGATGGAGTATCAAGCAGCCCATGACTCAGGTGCTGCTGTGGTAGCTAAGCATGACGGCCGCGTCACCTTCTCGGATGCTGAGAAAGTTGAAGTGCGCCGCGAAGATGGTTCACTTGATGTTTACCATATTACCAAATTCCGTCGTTCAAACTCTGGTACAGCTTATAACCAACGTACCTTGGTTAAGGTTGGTGACCAAGTTGAAAAAGGGGACTTCATTGCAGATGGTCCTTCTATGGAAAAAGGAGAAATGGCTCTCGGACGTAATCCTATTGTTGCTTACATGACATGGGAAGGTTACAACTTCGAGGATGCCGTCATCATGTCTGAACGCCTAGTCAAAGAAGATGTTTATACGTCTGTTCACTTGGAAGAGTTCGAGTCAGAAACACGTGATACAAAATTAGGCCCTGAAGAGATTACCCGTGAGATTCCGAACGTCGGCGAAGATGCTCTTAAGGATCTCGATGAAATGGGGATTATCCGCATCGGTGCCGAGGTTAAAGAAGGCGACATCTTGGTTGGTAAGGTAACACCTAAGGGGGAAAAAGACCTTTCGGCTGAGGAACGACTCCTCCACGCTATCTTTGGTGATAAATCACGCGAAGTGCGTGATACATCACTTCGTGTGCCGCACGGTGGTGATGGCATCGTGCGTGATGTCAAGATCTTTACACGTGCAAATGGTGATGAGCTGCAATCAGGTGTTAATATGCTGGTTCGTGTTTACATCGCCCAAAAACGTAAGATTAAGGTTGGAGATAAGATGGCTGGCCGTCACGGGAACAAGGGTGTCGTTTCGCGCATCGTTCCTGTTGAAGATATGCCCTATCTTCCAGATGGAACTCCGGTTGATATCATGCTGAACCCGCTCGGGGTACCATCACGTATGAATATCGGACAAGTCATGGAGCTCCACCTTGGTATGGCAGCTCGCAACTTGGGGATCCACATTGCGACACCAGTCTTTGACGGAGCATCTTCTGAGGATCTCTGGGAAACTGTGGAAGAAGCTGGTATGGCTAGTGATGCCAAGACAGTTCTCTATGACGGCCGTACAGGTGAGCCGTTTGACAACCGCGTTTCTGTTGGTGTCATGTACATGATCAAGCTTCACCATATGGTCGATGATAAACTTCATGCTCGTTCTACTGGTCCTTATTCACTTGTTACGCAGCAGCCACTTGGAGGTAAAGCTCAGTTTGGTGGACAACGTTTCGGAGAGATGGAAGTTTGGGCCCTTGAAGCTTATGGTGCATCAAATGTCCTTCAAGAAATCTTGACTTACAAGTCAGATGATGTTACAGGTCGTTTGAAAGCCTATGAAGCAATTACCAAGGGCAAACCTATTCCAAAACCAGGAGTTCCAGAGTCCTTCCGTGTCTTGGTCAAGGAATTACAATCGCTTGGTCTGGATATGCGTGTCTTGGATGAGGATAACCAAGAAGTTGAACTTCGTGATCTTGATGAAGGTGAGGATGACGATGTGATGCACGTTGATGACTTAGAAAAAGCTCGTCAAAGACAAGCAGCCGAAGCAGCTCGTGCAGCTCAAGAGGCCCAAGAGACTGCTGAGGCGCAGGAAGCTAATCAGGATTGAGCAGGGGCAAAGAGCAGTTAATTAAAAGGCTAATTCAGCTACTGCTTATTCATTAAAGCATAAAATAATTGGGAGTTTGGGACTAGTTGTCTTAAACTCATCGTGTCAGCATCTAAAAGACTGTTGACATTACTTGCAATAGAAAGGTAATACTAGTGGTTGACGTAAATCGTTTTAAAAGTATGCAAATCACTTTAGCTTCGCCTAGTAAGGTCCGTTCTTGGTCTTACGGTGAGGTTAAGAAACCTGAAACTATCAACTACCGCACGCTCAAACCAGAACGTGAAGGTCTCTTTGATGAAGTTATCTTCGGACCAACTAAAGACTGGGAGTGTGCCTGTGGTAAATACAAGCGTATCCGTTATAAAGGTATTGTCTGTGACCGCTGCGGAGTTGAGGTGACCCGCGCCAAAGTTCGTCGTGAACGCATGGGACACATTGAGTTAAAAGCTCCTGTGTCACACATCTGGTACTTCAAAGGGATTCCATCACGCATGGGTTTAACCCTTGACATGAGCCCGCGTGCTTTGGAAGAAGTCATCTATTTCGCGGCCTATGTGGTTATCGATCCCAAGGATACACCGCTGGAACCCAAATCTATCTTGACCGAACGCGAATATCGCGAAAAACTGCAAGAATATGGTTACGGTTCATTCGTCGCTAAAATGGGGGCTGAGGCCGTCCAAGACCTTTTGAAACAGGTAGATTTAGAGGCTGAAATTGCTGAACTCAAGGAAGAATTAAAGACAGCTTCTGGTCAAAAACGTATCAAGGCTATCCGCCGTTTGGATGTCTTGGATGCTTTTTATAAATCTGGTAATAAGCCAGAGTGGATGGTGCTTAACATTCTGCCGGTTATCCCACCGGATTTACGGCCGATGGTACAGCTGGATGGCGGCCGTTTTGCAGCTTCTGACTTAAATGATCTTTATCGCCGTGTTATCAACCGTAACAATCGTTTGGCTCGTCTACTTGAATTGAATGCACCTGGTATCATTGTTCAAAATGAAAAACGGATGCTTCAGGAAGCCGTTGATGCTCTTATCGATAATGGCCGCCGAGGACGTCCAATTACTGGGCCAGGTAGCCGTCCATTGAAATCTCTCAGTCATATGCTTAAAGGTAAGCAGGGCCGCTTCCGTCAAAACCTGCTTGGTAAGCGTGTCGATTTCTCTGGTCGTTCAGTTATCGCTGTGGGGCCAACCCTCAAGATGTACCAGTGTGGTGTGCCACGTGAAATGGCAATTGAGCTCTTTAAGCCTTTTGTTATGCGTGAAATCGTTAATCGTGAGTACGCTGGTAATGTCAAGGCCGCTAAACGTATGGTCGAGCGTGGAGATGAGCGCATTTGGGATATTTTGGAAGAAGTCATTAAAGAACACCCTGTTCTTCTTAACCGGGCACCTACTCTTCACCGCCTTGGTATCCAAGCCTTTGAACCTGTGCTTATTGACGGTAAAGCATTGCGCCTTCACCCGTTGGCCTGTGAAGCCTACAATGCCGACTTTGATGGGGACCAAATGGCTATCCATGTACCCCTATCAGAGGAAGCACAGGCTGAAGCACGTCTCTTGATGCTGGCAGCTGAACACATCTTGAACCCTAAAGATGGTAAGCCAGTCGTAACTCCATCCCAAGATATGGTGCTAGGTAATTATTACTTGACGATGGAAGATGCTGGTCGTGAAGGCGAAGGTATGGTCTTTAAGGATAGGGATGAAGCGATCATGGCTTACCGCAATGGATATGCGCATCTTCATACGCGCGTAGGGATTGCAACGGATAGCATGCCAGAAAAACCTTGGACCGAAAATCAAAAACACAAGGTCATGGTCACTACTGTCGGTAAGATTCTCTTTAATGACATCATGCCAGCAGAGCTTCCTTATCTGCAAGAACCAACCAATGCTAACTTGACAGACAGAACACCAGATAAATACTTCTTGGAATTGGGAGCTGATATCAAACCGGCTATCGAAGCCCTTGAGCTCAACGAACCTTTCAAGAAAAAACACTTAGGTAATATTATCGCTGAGACTTTCAAACGTTTGCGGACAACAGAGACTTCAGCCTTTCTTGACCGTTTGAAAGACCTTGGTTACTATCACTCAACCCTGTCTGGATTGACGGTCGGTATTGCTGATATCCCTGTTATAAATAATAAGCAGGAAATTATTGCGGCTGCCCACAGCAAGGTTGAACAGATCAATAAGGCTTTCCGTCGCGGTTTAATGACGGATGATGATCGCTATACAGCTGTTACTAATACTTGGCGTGAAGCTAAGGAAGAATTGGAAGCTGCCTTGATTGCCAATCAGGATCCTAAGAATCCAATCGTTATGATGATGGACTCGGGAGCGCGTGGTAACATTTCTAATTTCTCTCAATTGGCTGGTATGCGTGGGTTGATGGCAGCTCCAAATGGACAGATTATGGAATTGCCTATCTTGTCTAATTTCCGTGAAGGACTCTCAGTTCTGGAAATGTTCTTCTCAACCCACGGTGCTCGTAAGGGTATGACCGATACAGCTCTTAAAACAGCTGACTCAGGTTATCTGACTCGCCGTTTGGTTGATGTGGCTCAAGATGTTATTATCCGTGAGGATGACTGTGGAACAGATCGTGGCTTGACGATCACAGCCATCACTGATGGTAAGGAAGTGACTGAAACCTTGGAAGAACGCTTAATTGGCCGTTATACCAAGAAATCAGTTAAGCATCCTGAAACTGGTGCCATTATTGTTAAGCCGGATACTTTGATTACAGAAAACATGGCTGCAGAGATCACTCAGGCTGGTGTTGAAGAAGTAACAATCCGTTCAGTCTTCACATGTAACACACGCCACGGAGTTTGCCGTCATTGCTATGGTATCAACTTAGCAACAGGCGATGCGGTGGAAGTCGGTGAAGCTGTTGGTACGGTTGCCGCTCAATCTATCGGTGAACCTGGGACCCAGCTGACTATGCGTACCTTCCACACCGGTGGTGTTGCATCTAATACCGATATTACTCAAGGTTTGCCACGTATCCAAGAAATCTTTGAAGCTCGCAATCCTAAAGGTGAAGCTGTTATCACTGAAGTTAAGGGTCGCGTCACTGATATTGAGGAAGATGCTGCTACCCGTACCAAGAAGGTCTATGTAGAAGGTAAGACCGGTAAGGACGAATATGTAGTACCATTCACAGCTCGTATGAAAGTTGAAATTGGTGATGAAATTTCCCGCGGGGATGCCCTTACTGAAGGTTCTATCCAACCTAAACATCTCCTAGAAGTGCGTGATACACTTTCTGTTGAGACTTATCTTTTGGCTGAGGTACAAAAGGTTTACCGCAGCCAAGGGGTAGAAATCGGAGATAAGCACATCGAGGTTATGGTTCGCCAAATGCTTCGTAAGGTGCGGGTTATGGATCCAGGTGATACGGATCTGCTGCCAGGAACTTTGATGGATATTGCAGATTTCACTGATGCTAATAGAGATATTGTCATCTCCGGCGGTATTCCTGCAACCAGCCGTCCAGTTCTGATGGGAATTACTAAGGCATCGCTTGAAACTAACTCATTCTTGTCTGCCGCTTCCTTCCAAGAAACTACTCGTGTGCTCACCGATGCTGCTATTCGTGGTAAAAAGGATCATCTTCTTGGTCTTAAGGAAAATGTTATCATTGGTAAGATTATTCCAGCTGGTACAGGGATGGCCCGTTATCGTAATATTGAGCCTCAGGCGGTCAATGAAGTCGAAATTATTGAAGATACGGTAGACCAAACAGAGTCGGAAGTTTCTGTCGTCGAATAAAGAGTAGGATCGATAGTTTAACTGATTCAGCTTTTGGGAGTGAATCAAAACTAAGCCTATGACACCAGAAAGCTTATTACCAACTTGCAGCTGAATGATGATAAGCAGTACCCAGAGAAGTGGGACTCAAGCAGTAGGAGGCTGGGCAAAAGCTCATCCAATCTTCCTGTTTTTGAATAAGCTCTTGGCGGAGTGGTTCATTGGTGCTAAAGCACCTAATGAACTGTGCAGGAGTAGGGCTTCTTGGCATAGCCAGCAAGTCCTACTCCTAACCACTGCGTCAATCTGGTAAAACTAGAATATGCTAGAGAGTCTGAATTTTTATCTCAGACTCTTTTTCTATGGGATGAATTGCAATAATAAGTGCAACTTTTTTACTTTTTCTATTAATTGATACTAGCGATTAGATGAACTATCACTCTTGCATGGCTTTTATCATCAGATAAAATTTTGGGAGTCCTATCAAAAGAGTTTTGAAAGGACAGACCGTTTTACTAAAGGTATTTCATACCGTCAAGCTATTGAAATATTGAAGCTGATAAGAAACAGAAACACAATATTTACTTTCTCTTAATAAACTGCTATAATTGTTGGCGTTATAACCCTTTAAAGGATCTGGAATACTCTCTTATGATTGAGTTTCCCCTATTTTTGGGCAAGATAAGGTAAGGACTCAGATTTTTCTGCTTGATAGAATTAGAAAGACTCTTATGGTAATAATTAAACGAAAATTTCGAAAAAAACTTCGTAAAAATGCTAAGTGGTTTGTCCTAGCTGGCTTAATTTGTGCCGGAGTTGGTGCTGTGCATTACCATTTTACTCAAAAGTCTAATACTGAGAACGACATTAACTGGTATACACCGACTGAGATGATCACTCTTGATGCTTCCAAGAACACAGACCAGTTTTCGGCCATGGCGATTGGAAATTCAGGCAGCAATCTGTTGAGGGTTGATAAGAAAGGTAATCTAAAACCAGATTTGGCTAAAAAAGTTGATGTTTCTAAAGATGGAAAGATCTATACTGCAACCTTGCGCGACCATCTCAAGTGGTCAGATGGCAGTGTTTTGACTGCCAAGGATATTGTTTATTCTTGGCAGCGAATGGTGGATCCTAAAACAGCGTCAGAATATTCTAACCTGACTGTCGACGGGCATCTGTTAAATGCTGAAGAGATTATTGCCGGTAAGAAGCCTGTGTCTGATTTGGGGGTTCGGGCGGAAGGCAATAAGGTCATTTTTACCTTATCTCGTCCGGCACCGCAGTTTAAAAATCTTTTGTCTTTTTCAAATTTCATTCCTCAAAAGGAAGCCTTTGTCAAGAAATCTGGCGATAAGTATGGGACGAATGCTAAATATGCCATGTACTCTGGTCCCTATAAAGTCATCGATTGGAATGGGACCAACGGCAGCTATAAGCTAGTTAAAAATAAGTATTATTGGGATGCTAGGCATGTCAAGACTCAGGTTGTTAATGTGCAAACCATCAAGAAACCTGATACAGCTGTACAAATGTACAAACAGGGTGATATAGACTGGGCTAATATTTCTGCAACCTCTGCCATGTACAATGCTAATAAGTACCGTAAAGATGTGATTAAGGTACCAGAGGCGACAACTACCTATATGGTTTATAATCAAACAGGAAAAATACCTAGCTTGACGAATACAAAAATCCGCCAGGCCCTCAATTTAGCAACCAATCGTCCTGGCATTGTTAAGGCGGCTATTGATACAGGTTCAGCACCAGCAAGGGCTTTTGTGCCAGCCGATATGCAAAAATTATCCAATGGTAAGGATTTAACAGACTATGTTGCACCGGGTTACACTTACGATCCGAAGAGAGCTGCTCAGCTCTTTAAAGAGGGATTGACTGAAGAAGGTCTGACGTCCTTGACGTTAACAATAACAGCTGATTCAGATCAGCCTGTTGCTAAAGCTACGGTTGATTATACCAAGGAAATTTGGGAGAAGGCCTTGCCCGGTCTGACTGTTGAGGAAAAATTTGTGCCCTTTAAACAGCGTCTTGACGATACGAAAAAACAAAATTTTGAGGTGGCTCTAGTTCTATGGGGAGGCGACTATCCAGAAGGCTCCACTTTCTATGGTCTGTTTACTACTGATTCGGCCTATAACTATGGTAAATTCTCCAGTCCAACTTATGATGCTGCTTATCAAAAGGCCCTGACAACAGATGCTCTTGATCCATCTGCGATTGCCGATGACTATAAGGCGGCTGAGAAAGCGTTGTACGATGAGGCACTTTACAATCCTATTTACTTCCGCTCAAACAGGGCTCTCCAAAACCCTAAATTAAAGGGTTTGGTGCGCAATGCAACAGGACTTTACACCGACTTCACTTATGCTTATAAGGAGTAGTCATGCTAGGCAAGGCAGAGTCAGAAAACCGTGCTGGCTTTCACGGTGACTCTGAAGGCTAACGCCTAAAAGAATTTTTATCCAATCAACTTTTTCCTTTGGAGTCTTGTTGGTTACTGTGCCTTCAGTGAAACAGCCTTAACATTTGAAAATAGAGTAATTTGGTGCTGGCTCTTAGAAGCTAGGCTAAAAAATTGGGAAAGTTCATTTTTCGCAGTCTCCCAGCTGTAAAGGAAACGATAATTATGGTGAAATATTTATTAAAACGTCTTGTGATTTTAGTGGTTACCCTCTGGGTGGTGGTTACCCTTTCATTTTTTCTGATGCAGATTTTGCCAGGGACACCTTATAATAATCCCAAGTTGACCGATGAGATGATTGCCTTGATGAATAAACAGTATGGATTGGATAAACCAGTGTGGCAGCAGTACCTCACTTACTTGTGGAACATTCTGCATGGTGATTTAGGAACAAGTTATGCTTCTGTCAATCAGTCGGTTTCTACCTTGATTAGTCAGCGTTTAGCCGTTTCAGCCCAGCTGGGTGTTCAGGCTCTAGTAGTTGGTATCATCGCAGGATTGTTTGTTGGGGCTGTTTCTGCTCGCAATAAAAACAACTGGGTTGATGGTGTGCTAAGTATCTTATCTACCCTTGGTATTTCGGTGCCATCTTTTATTATCGGCCTACTCTTGCTGGATTATCTGGGGTTTAAGTGGAATTTATTGCCCTTGGTTGGCTGGGGAAGCTTTGGTCAGTCTATTTTACCGACTCTTGCTCTAGCTACTCCTGTCTTTGCGCAGGTAACGCGTTTCTTTCGCAGCGAGGTGATTGAAACGCTCAATACCGATTACATCCAATTGGCACGTGCCAAGGGACTAACAGCATCGGAAGTAACTGGACAACACGCCTATCGCAATTCTATGATTCCGGTTTTAACCTTGATTGGGCCATTGGCAGCCAATATTTTGACGGGCTCGGCTCTAATTGAGCAGATATTTTCTATTCCTGGTATTGGTCAGCAGTTTGTTAGCTCGATTCCGACTAAGGACTATCCTGTTATTATGGGAACGACTATTGTTTACGCTTTGATGCTGATGGTAGCTATTCTGGTAACTGATATTATCATCAGTATTGTCGATCCTCGTGTGCGTTTGCAGTAAGGGAGAAGACTTATGGAAGATACAAAAACATTTAAATTGGTGGGGGTCGGCAGTAGAGACTCGCAGGAAAAAATTCAGAAGCCTAGTCTCTCGTTTATACAGGACGCTTGGCGGCGTTTAAAAAAGAATAAATTAGCCTTTGTGGCTCTTTGGTTTTTGGTTGCGATGATGGCCTTGGCTCTGATTTCAACAGTCTTTGTCAGTCGGGAAGATGCTAATAATTTTAACAGTGACAAGGTGACAACTTACCGCAATCTCCCTCCCAAAATCAGTGAGCAGCTACCCTTTTGGAACGGCACTATCAAGTATTCTGGTGTGGCTAAAAAGATAGATGTATATAAGGAACAAAAGGTACCTAGAGGTAGGAAGTTTATCCTTGGAACAGATAATTTGGGACGTAGTGTTGCTAAACGGGTCATTGTGGGGGTCAGAATTTCCCTCTTGATTGCTATTGTTGCCACTTTGATTGATCTTTTGATTGGTGTCAGTTATGGTTTGATTTCTGGTTTTGTCGGCGGTCGAACTGATACGATTATGCAGCGGATTATTGAGGTAATTTCTTCGATTCCCAATCTGGTTATTGTGACTATGCTAGGCTTGCTCTTGGGGAATGGAGTGACAGCTATTATTATCTCGATCGCTATTGTGGGTTGGACAGCTATGGCTCGTCAAGTTCGTAATATGACTTTGTCTTATAAGGAAAGAGACTTTGTTCTAGCGTCACGGACCTTGGGTGAAAGCAGTCTGCGTATTGCTTTTAAGCATATTTTGCCTAATATTTCTGGTATTATTATTGTTCAGATTATGATGACAGTACCTAGCGCCATCATGTATGAGGCAGTCTTATCAGCTATCAATTTAGGTGTAAAACCGCCGACGGCTTCCCTAGGTTCTTTGATTACCGACGCCCAAGAATACTTACAATATTATCCTTATCAGTTGGTTATTCCAGCTATGGCTTTGGTTCTTATCTCCCTTGCTTTTATCCTTTTAGGAGATGGCTTGCGGGATGCCCTTGACCCTAAGTCAAATACGGAAGAATAGGGGGAAACTCATGACAAAAGAAAAAATTTTAAGCGTGAAGAATCTCCATGTTCATTTTCATACCTATGCTGGGGATGTTAAGGCTATTCGGGATGTTAATTTTGAGCTTTATAAAGGGGAAACCCTTGCGATTGTGGGGGAATCCGGTTCTGGTAAATCTGTAACGACTCGTACCCTTATGGGCTTATCTGCCAAAAATGCTGAAATTAGTGGGGACATTCAATTTAAGGGAGTCAATCTCAACGATTTAAGTGAAAAAGATTGGGTTGGCATCCGTGGTAATGATATTGCTATGATTTTCCAAGATCCTATGACCAGCCTTGATCCTACCATGAAAATCTGGAAGCAAATTGCTGAACCTAGGCTAATTCATGATGAGGATTTAGAGTATGATGAGGCCTTTGAGCAGGCTGTCGATTTGATGGAGAAAGTCGGTATTCCGAATGCACGTGATCATGCCAATGATTATCCACATCAGTGGTCTGGAGGTATGCGTCAGCGGGCAGTTATTGCTATTGCCTTAGCTGCTAATCCTGAAATTCTCATTGCTGATGAACCAACAACAGCTCTTGATGTCACCATTCAAGCACAAATTCTGAATCTGATGAAGGACATTCAGAAACAAACACAAAGCTCTATCATCTTTATCACCCATGATTTAGGGGTTGTAGCTGGTATGGCCGATCGGGTGGCTGTGATGTATGCTGGTAAAATTGTCGAGTATGGCACGGTGGATGAGGTCTTCTATCATCCGCAGCACCCTTATACTTGGGGATTATTGGGTTCAATGCCAACTATCGGTACAGAATCTGGCAGTTTGCAAGCGATTCCGGGGACTCCGCCTGATTTACTTAATCCTCCCAAGGGGGATGCCTTTGCTTCGCGCAATGTTTTCGCCCTTGATATCGATCATGAGGTAGAGCCGCCCATGTTTCAAGTATCCGATACGCATTTTGCTGCAAGTTGGCTTTTGGATGAAAGGGCACCATCGGTTACGCCACCTGAATTTATTCAAAAGCGTTGGAGACACTGGCAGGCTTTAGAAGGGAGACGAAAATGACTCAAGAAATGAAAAAATTGGTAGAAGTCAAAAATGTTTCTCTTATCTTTAACAAGGGTAAATCCAATCAAGTCAAGGCTATCAATGATGTCAGCTTTGATATTTATGAAGGCGAAGTTTTTGGTCTGGTAGGAGAATCCGGCTCGGGAAAGACGACTATTGGTCGCTCTATCCTTAAACTTTACGATATTGACAGCGGTACTATTGCGTTTAGGGGGCAGCCCGTCAGCACGCTAAGAGGAAAGGAACTGCATGATTTTCGTAAGGATACTCAGATGATTTTTCAGGATCCCCAAGCCAGTCTGAATAGTCGGATGACCATTCGCGATATTATTGCAGAAGGCCTTGATATACATAGACTAACGACTACTAAAGAGGAGCGCCAGACTAGGGTAGAGGAGCTGATTGAACTAGTTGGTCTGAGTAAAGATCACTTATCACGCTACCCGCATGAATTTTCTGGTGGGCAGCGTCAGCGGATTGGGATTGCTCGGGCTTTAGCCGTTAATCCTAAGTTTATTGTAGCTGATGAGCCTATATCAGCTTTAGATGTTTCCATTCAGGCGCAGGTTGTTAATCTTATGCAAACTCTACAGCACGATCACGGTCTCACCTATCTCTTCATTGCCCACGATCTATCAATGGTTAAGTATATCTCTGATCGTATCGGCGTGATGCACTGGGGCAAGCTTTTGGAGGTTGGTCCAGCTGATGAGGTCTACAATAACCCTATCCACCCTTATACTCAGTCTCTTTTGTCAGCCATCCCTGAGCCTGATCCGGAAAAGGAACGGATGCGTGTACCGCAAGTTTATAATCCTAGTGCGAAAGAAGATGGACAGCCGCGTCAGATGTATGAAATCACGCCTAATCATTTTGTTTATGCTACAAAAGAAGAAGCAGAAGCTTATCAGAAATAGGCTGAGGCAGAAAAAAAGAACACATTTCTTTTCCACTCTCAGGTAAAGTAACCCTTGTGTAGCAGTGTTGGCCTCTCTCATCTCTTCTTCACATCTTAATTTTTGAAGGAAGATGCTGAGGTGAGCAGTTGTTCTAAAACATTATTTTGATATTTCCAAGCAAAATTTTTTAAATTATTAAATTTTTCCTATATAATACTTGATAAGTTAGGAAAAGGACTATGTATCAGATAATTAAAATGTACGGGGATATGGAGCCTTGGTGGTTCCTTGAAGGATGGAAAGATGATGTTGTTGAGGTGCAAGAGTTTGACAGTTACTACGATGCCCTCAAATGTTATAAGCAAGAGTGGTTTGCACTTTTCGAGCGCTACCCTAGTTTCAATAGTAAAAGCAGTGTTATGACAGCTTTTTGGAATAGTCAGGATCAGCGCTGGTGCGAAGAGTGTGCTGAATTTTTACAGCAGTATTATTCATTGGCTCTGTTAAAGGATTGGGAAGCTATCCCCAAGGATTGGTATCGCCCAGGATATAATCGCAGTAATGATAACCCTATTCCGCCTAGTTGTCCAGTTAAGATTGCTTTATAGAAACGATAGGCTCTTTGTCAACTGTAGTGGGCGACTTATAACGAACATCTAGAGAAGCCCAGATTGGTCTTCTCTTTTTGAGTATGATGGGCATGTCGCACATCTGAGGTGTAAGTCCTCCGTGGTCACCCGCTATCGGTGAACCCCATAGCGACTCCCAAGCCTAACTATCGTAAGGAAGCGGAGAAAGGAAGGAATAGCGAAATCCTGGCTCTGCAAACAGAAACGTGATATCAAGGTGTTTATAGCGTAGCGGATGGGGAGGCAAATAAACCACCCGCTATGCGAGTGCGCAACGGTTATACCAAAAAAACTCCAAACGCGTTACAATAGAGGTGTTCGAGCCAATTGTAAAGCGAAAAGAGAAAAATATGGCACATAGTTTATCGCACACAAAGTGGATGTGTAATACCACATTGTGTTCATTCCCAAGTATAGACGAAAAGTAATCATCAATATCGCAACAGTTTAGGTGAGATATTTCACCGATTATGTCGCTATAAGGGTGTTGAGATTATTGAAGGGCATTTAATGCCTGATCATGTTCATATGTTAGTCAGTATTCCGCCTAGAATTAGCGTTTCAAGTTTCATGGGGTATTTAAAAGGTAAGAGTTCTCTGATGATGTTTGACAAACACGCCAATCTCAAATATAAATTTGGGAATCGCCATTTTTGGGCAGAAGGCTACTATGTCAGTACAGTTGGACTTAATGAAGCCACCATAAAGAAGTATATTTAGGAACAAAAAAACCATGACATAGCCCTTGATTCTTGAGTGTGAAAGAATGCGAAGATCCCTTTAGGATAGTAGCAAGTAATACGAATGCCTCTTTAAGAGGCTGGTGACGAGTCAAGAGCAATGAGGCTTGAACAAAGTGAAAGCCAGCGTCTTTAGGCGCTGGCTGGTATTTTGGGCTTATGGCCCTTGTTCAAACCACCCGTTTGACGGGTGGTTTATTTGGTTTCTCACAATTAGAGGCCAAAATCTTCTTTCAAGCGTTCCAAAAGAAGTTTCATCGTCGCCTTGTTAAGTCTATACTTGGTTGTTCCCTTTTTATCTGCTTTAATCAGGAGCAACTGGGCATTGATTAGTTTTTGCGTATGGAAGGAAACATTAGCTGCGGTGATACCCAATTTCTCAGCAATTTCTTTACTCTTCAAATCACCCTTGAGCAACTCTAGGAGAACCCGATAGCGATTTTCGTCCCCTAGAGTTCTAAGGGTCAAGGCCATATTCTCATCAGATAGGTGCCGCTCAGTTTCTACAAGCAGGCCAACTCTGGGATAAATGTAAGAATATATCGGTTTGTCAGGTTTTTGCTCATCAAAGGTAAGGATAATAAACATGTGCCAAGGTGACATGACAAAGATCTCACAGGTCTCTCTTTGGAGGTTTTCAAGAGACTCTTTAAAATCAATAACCCCTGATCCCTCAAAGAGTTTTTCTAGATCTAGGTCTTGGGCAAATCGGTCCCGCTCCTCCTCGTACTGTTTCTGAAAGGGTTGATAGAGGGGGATGATGTCCTTGTAAAGAGCAACCAGACCATCGATTAGAGCCCTAGGATGGTGATAGGCCCAGAGCAAGCGCCAACGCCCCTCATCCGAAATTTCCCTATTTTCCAAGACCTCAAGAAGGGCATCTTGGGGCAAGGCGTCCGCTTCTACCTTGACCTCCAGAAAGGTCAGAAAGAGCTTCTGAATGCTTTCATCTGATAAGTTTTGGAAGGCCAGAAGGGCCTCAGCTATATCCTGAGGGTCCTGCCCTTCTTCCAAGAGGTGACGATAAAGGTAGTCCGAAAAGGGGATTACTTCTTTCATCACGAAATAACGGTTGATACGTCCTTCAAACGGTTCCAGTAGTTGCTGAAACTGCATCAGCAAAGCCATGACATCCTTGACTTGCTCCTTTTGCGCAGTTGTCAAATCCTCCAAATGGTTAAATATGTCACTGTCCAATAAACTAGGGAAATACAATTGGTCCATGATAAGACTGCGGTGTTTGTGGTATTGGTAGTTCATAGTCTCTTTCTTTCTGATAGTTTAATCAACCATACGTCCTAGTAACTCGGCCATCATCTAGGTTTTCTCGCAAACTAGGATAAGCGACTGGTATTAAAATGGGGCTTGGGACTTTTTCAGAGACTCGGCAATCTCACAAATCGCCTGTCTGTAGCCCTCAGGATTGTCATGCATCATCGAATGTCCAGCATCCAAGAGGTAAAGTTTCTTATCAGGCGCCTTGGTCTGTTCAAAATAGGCCACCGCTAACTCAAAAGGTGTAGCGTCCCAATCCTGATTACCAAGAACATAATAAATCGGCATCTGGTAGGTGCTCCCAAGCTGATATAGGTCAAAGTATTCCAGAGATCGTATCAAGTCTCTGGTCGTGGAAGAAAATAGGCCTGTCACAAAACTCAAAAGGTCTTTTAAGCCTAAGCCTTTAATAATAGGTGACTTGAAAAGCAGCTTAAGCAAGGCAAAAAAACTATTGTCACTTGCTTTCCTTGAATAGGAGCTGTATTTCCCGCTGAGTTGCCTGACCCTCAGTATCTGTTTTTCGTCCAGAGGCAGGCTAGGATAAGCTCCGATTTTCTCTAGTCTTTTTCTATCCCTAAGATTACCAGATTTTTCAATCTTTTGCCTCAATTTAGCATGAATTAGCCTTTCTCCTTCTACAAAATTGATAGACTGGGCACAACCGATATAACATAAGATATCCTGAGGATGATCTAGGACAAAAAGGCTACCTAAGATGCTACCAAAGGAATGTCCGATAAGGCCAATCTTATCCTTCTGGTAGACTCGCTTCAGATAGGCGATTAACCCCTTTAGATCTGCTTTGAGCAAATCTAAGCTAATCTTGGTCTTACTATCCTTGTGGTGGGACCTTCCTGCCCCCCTCTGGTCGTAGTAGACAATCGTATAATTTCGCTCCTCATGATAGGCAAAGGGACTTTTTTGGGAGTCCCAGGCTCCCAAGGATAAAAATAAAGACCGGATTCTCTGGTTCAGATCTGTAATGGAGAAGGTAATGATTACTGCCATTGATTTGGACATATTCTTCAATGAATGTGTGCGATTGTTTCATCTGCCAAGTCCTTTCTAATTGCTACTATAATTTCTTTTTTTAAGAGTTAGTGAGATAGGCGGCCAGTTTTCATCCCTAAGGCATAAGCCACAAGACCTAAGGAAAGCAAGAGGAAGAGCCAGGAGATCTGATCAGCACTGAGAACTAGGACAAGTCCTGACATTAAGAGTTGGAAAAAGGCGATCCCTGCCATAAAATAGGTGCTCATCCCGCTAGTTATCAAGGCTAATTTATCCTCTGGCAGGCTGTTGAAAATTATGGCATTAAACTTGGGATTGACTGCCCCAGATACTATCCCTTCAGCAAAGAGGGTACAGAGCATAAGATAAGCATTATGAAGTAAGAAGCCTACGTACAACGGAACTAAAAGCATGGTAGCTAGACGGGTAATAGTCATCAAATTGACCTCTTTAAAGACTGACATTACAAGGATATTGCCTAGAATACTACCCAGTGCTAGAGCAATAGTAACAGCTGCTAGGGTAGTTGCTGAATTAAAAATCACAAAGTTTTTATCATCGTTCATCATCAAAACCAAGAGCAAGGATAGGGTACCTGCTATACCGTTGATGGCAGGTATGATAATCATATTCACCTTAACCTCAGGGATTTTAAACATCTCCTCGATGACCAACTTAATGGAGGCCTTGAAATCTTTGATAAAGTTGACCTGTTCTTGGGATTGATGAGTCGTTTGGATAGGATTAGCTGCAAGAAGTTTATTGAGTTTTGGACGGACCATGAGCATGATGACCGCTGTCAAAGCAAAGGTGCCTGCATTAACAAGGGCCAATTGACTATGATGCATGAAGGAAATCAACACCGCACCAGCCCCATTAAAAACCATTTGGCAAGTGGTCTTTAAGGCCTGACTAAAGCCCATCGCTGCTTCGCGGTCCTCATTTGATACTACGCGCAGGCTGACTGGCGCATAGAGGCCATTTTCATATTGTCCAGCTAAGTCAGAAAAGAGGTTGACCACAATGGCCACCATCACAATCCAAAGGGCTGGACTGAAGGCCATGCTGAAGCCTACGATCAGATAGAGTAGCGCACGGAAGACCTGAGTAGCAATGATGGTTTTGACCTTATTAGGCGTGCGGTCAGCTACATAGCCCAAGACTAGCTGTGAAAAAATAGGAATAATCTCTGACAGACCTATGAGGGAGAGGGCAAAATTGGCATCTGGCAAGAGGAGAACGTAGTTCATCAGGGCTAGGTAATACAGGATATCTCCAAAGTTGGATAGGAGATCACTAGCAAGCATAGTAAGGTATAGTTTGTTAGAGAGAATCGTTTTCATAGCTGCTCCTTTAAGAATGACTAAATTTAAAATTAAGCAATTACTTTATTTAAAGTTTAACAAACACCGAAAATTAAATCAAGGTAAAATATAAAATTTAGCAATTGTTATATTTTTTGTATAACAAATCGGAACAGCAGTAAGTCCATAACCCTATAGACCAGAAATCCTAGTATATTATAGGCATTTAGTTTTAGAACAGCAGTCTGATTGGTCACTTATCCTTATGAGGACTTGGAAATTGCCCCTTAGCATTCCTATTTAATAGACTATCACGTTAAGAACTGGAGAAAGTCACAAAATAGTGCCGCTGGTCTCCGTCGTAGTCAATGAGAGTGAGACTCAATTGGTAAAACGTCATGAAATGGCGATTCCGATTTTAAGGAGGCAGATTTTGGCAGTCTAACTCCAGACTGCCCAAGGCCACTGGAGCATGTCAATCCCACTCCCTGTGCAATTGTCTAGTCCAATCAGTGTTTCTTTCACTTTCTTTTTGTTTTACGAATAGATAGGTAAGAGGAGGTTGGGCTATGGTTCAAATTTTAGGGCGGCAGCTGATTAAGCAGGCTGTTGAATGGGAAGCTCAAGATATTTATATTATTCCCAGAGGAGACACTTATAAGGTTTACATGAGGGTTGGTGATGAAAGACGCTTTATTGATACTTACCCAACAGAAACAATGTCTGGTTTAGTGAGTCATTTTAAATTTGTTGCTGGTATGAATGTTGGCGAAAAGCGACGCAGTCAACTGGGATCTTGCGATTACGAATTTATAGATGGAGAAAGGGCAGCTCTACGTTTATCGACAGTTGGTGATTATCAGGGACATGAAAGTATGGTGGTTCGTCTACTTTTTGATCAACGTCGTCAGCTACATTTTTGGTTCGATGGCCTAAAAGAGTTGTTACCGCGAATTATCGGTCGAGGGCTCTATCTTTTTTCGGGGCCTGTCGGTTCAGGTAAGACAACGCTGATGTATGAATTAGTTGCTCAGAAATATGCTGACAAGCAGATTATTACCATTGAAGATCCGGTGGAAATTAAACAGGAGGACATGCTTCAGTTGCAGCTTAACCCGAGTATTGATATGACTTATGATAATTTAATTAAGCTATCTTTACGCCATCGTCCGGATGTACTCATCATCGGTGAAATCCGCGACAGCCAGACAGCGCAGGCTGTTATTCGAGCCAGCCTGACAGGTATTACGGTTTTTTCGACTGTTCATGCAAAGAGTATTCCCGGTGTTTATGCCAGACTTTTGGAACTTGGGGTAGCTCCCCAAGAGCTAGATAACAGCTTGGCAGGCATTGCCTATCAGCGCTTGATTAGAGGAGGAGGGGTGATTGATTTTGCCACAGAAAATTTCCAAACATACTCGGCTGAAAGCTGGAATAGTAAAATTGACCAGCTTCTTGCAGCAGGACATATCACTGAAGAACAGGCAGCAGCCGAAAAAATTAAAGATTAACCGTCAGCGTAAAGTCATTCAGCTTTTTAACAATTTATTGGAGTCTGGATTTACTCTGACAGAAATTGTTGACTTTCTGGAACGCAGTCAACTTTTGTCCAGCGCTTATACTCAGCAGATGCGATCTAGTATGCTGTCTGGGGAAAATTTAGCTGTGATGATGGCAGGTTTAGGGTTCTCAGATGATGTGGTTACCCAACTTTCCTTGGCTGAGATCCATGGCAATACCCAAGGTAGTCTGATTAAAATCGAAAACTATTTAGCCAATCTAATGACCGTTAGAAAAAAGTTGATTGAGGTTGCGACTTATCCTGTTATTTTGCTGCTCTTCTTGGTATTGATTATGTTGGGACTGCGTAATTATCTTCTACCTCAATTAGAAGGAGGAAACCTAGCAACAAGCATTATTAACAACTTGCCCGTGTTTTTTCTAGGCAGTGTTTTGGCAGTGAGCCTTCTAATTTTGGTGATATTATGGCTGAAAAAGCGTTCAATTAAGATTGTCTGGTATTCAAAGTTGGTAAGATTTCCCTTTTTAGGGCGGTTTTTGCAACTGTATTTAACGGCTTATTATGCCAGAGAATGGGGCAATCTTATCGGTCAAGGGGTGGAAATGAGCCAGATTGTTCAGTTAATGCAAGATCAAAAATCCCAGCTTTTTCAGGAGATTGGACGCGATATGGAGGTAGCCTTACTGGCGGGTCAAGAATTTCATAATAAAGTCTTAGACTACCCTTTCTTTTTGCCTGAACTCAGTCTGATTATTGAATACGGTCAAGTCAAATCTAAATTAGGTAGTGAGCTAGAAGTTTATGCCCAAGAAACCTGGGAGACCTTTTTTGGCAGAGTAAACCGAGCAACTCAAATGATTCAACCCCTTGTCTTTATTCTGGTTGCTCTAGTTATTGTGATGATTTATGCAGCTATGTTGCTACCTATGTATCAAAACATGGAGGTTCAATTATGATGAAAACATTATGGAAACGTTTAGTTTCCCAAAAAGTTAAGGCCTTTACTCTTATTGAAATGTTAGTGGTTCTTCTTATTATTAGTGTTTTGCTTTTGCTGTTTGTCCCGAACTTAGCCAAACAAAAAGATAATGTCAAAGATACCGGTGGAGCAGCTATTGTCAAAGTAGTAGAAAGTCAGGCGGAGCTGTATGAACTTAATCATGCAGATAATGCGACCGTCTCGAAACTTGTATCTGAAGGGGATATTACACAGAAACAGGCGGACTCTTATAATGACTATTACAAGAAACATAAGGAAAATCGCAACGTACCGAATTAAAGCTTTTACACTATTAGAAAGTTTACTTGTTTTATTTATCACAAGCTTTTTGCTACTAAGCTTTACAGGAGGCGTGCAGCACATCTTTACGGATGTTCAAGAAAAATTGTTTTTTCTATCCTTTGAGCATCTCTATCAAGACACTCAGAAACTCAGCAATGCCCAGCAAAGGGAGATGACATTGAGTATTTCTGATGGAAAGGTAACCAATGGAGTATCCAGTTTAGCAATTCCTGCTAGTGTTCATCCTAACCAGAACTACAGCTTGGAGTTTTCTCCTGCTGGGGGCAACTCTTCTCTGGAAAAGCTGAGCTTCTCTAGCAGTGAAGAGACGGTGACTTATCAACTTTATATAGGGAGTGGTCGTTATAAAAAAACAGAGTATTAATGCTTACATACTTTTAGAAAGTCTTATCGCCTTGGCAGTTCTCGTTACCATCGTGACTCTAGTGTTAGGGGAGATTAATCGTAATCGTGAGGAACTTGCTGCTAGCCTTCATCGTCAGGAAGTGCTTAATGTTGCCCAAATGGCCGTTCAAACAGACGAGGACAGCATGACTTTGAATGGTGTTAGGGTCAGTGTGCAGCAAGATTCGCATGCTATAAGAGTCTATGAGGGTGATGAGGAGGTTTTATATGTGGCTAAAAACTAAATCAAAAGCGTTTACCCTGCTGGAATGTTTGGTAGCTCTTTTGGTTATTGCCGGCAGTGTTATGGTATATCAGGGATTAACGCAGGTTTTGACCAGCAATGTTGCTTATATCAGTAAAAACGACGAAGAAGATTGGCTGCTGTTTTGTCAACAGCTGCGTTCGGAATTATCTGCGACTAAGTTAGATGATGTTTCCGGCAATAAGCTTTATGTGAGCAAGGGCCAGCAATCTTTAGCTTTTGGTAAGTCCCGCTCTGATGATTTTCGCAAGACAAATGCCGATGGTCGCGGTTTTCAGCCGATGCTCTATGGTTTAAAAAGCAGTCATATCAGTCGGTCTGGACAAACGGTGACAATCAGGGTTTTATTTGAATCAGGCTTAGAAAGGACCTTTGTTTATGCATTTAAGGAAACAGGTTGAAGCAGGGGTTCTCATCTATGCTTTACTAATGGCTGCCATTTTTGTCCTATTGCTACAGTTTTATCTGGAACGTTTGGTCGCTAATCAAAGGCAAAATCAAGCCTTAGAAAGTAATGCTCAGGCTTATTTGATGGCTCAAATGATCGCTAAAGAAGCCTCCGACTCATCAGGCCAGTACTCTTTTAATCAAGGAAAAGCGATTTACCAGCAAGGTGATCAGTTTCTTAGAGTAACGGTTGAGCTGTCTGATGGCGGTCGCTACACTTATGATTTCCCTCGGAAAAGTTCTGATGATTCAAATACCAGTAATGAGGATAAGAGTAAACCTTCGAGTTTGGAAGAAAAGGGAAAGTCAAGCGATAGCAGTCATTCAAGCAGCAGTACAGATGGAAAACAATCTGTAGCGAGGTAGAGCAATTAGGTTCTATCTTGTTTGGCACTGTAAATTTAGCGATTAGAATTTCAAGAAGCTCAGGCTCTCTTTTCGTGGTTTGGATAACAATTAAAGGGCGGACCAGATAAAAATTTGTATGAAGTGCTGAGTCTATTCTTGTGCATTAGAGCTGGAGACCAGCTGTTTATCTTCGGCCACGTGTTTCTAGGTTTTCCATTTTGTCTTAATTTTGTTATGATAGAACTATGAATTTTGAGAAAATAGAGGCAGCCTACGAGCTGATTTTAGAAAATGTACAACTGTTGGAAAACCAGTTGAAAACTAATATTTATGACGCTTTGATTGAGCATAATGCTATCTATTTAAGTGGTGATAGCGACAGTCAAGACCAAACTATACTGGCTAATATCGCTAGACTGCGTCAGTTAGATTTATCAGCTGAGGAATGGCGTCGAGCCTATCAGTTTATCTTTATCAAGGCAGCTCAGACTGAACCGCTGCAGGCTAATCATCAGTTTACACCTGATACGATCGGCTTTGTCCTGCTCTTTTTATTGGAAAATTTAGTATCTGCTGATAAGCTTGACCTATTAGAAATCGGCAGTGGAACAGGTAATCTTGCCCATACTCTTATCAATAATAGCAGTAAACAGCTGGATTATATGGGTTTGGAAGTTGATGATTTGTTGATTGACTTATCAGCTAGTATTGCGGATGTTATTGGTTCAGATATTGGTTTTGTTCAAGAGGATGCGGTACGTCCGCAACTCCTAAAGGAGAGCGACATCATTATCAGTGATTTACCAGTTGGTTACTATCCAGATGATGCCATTGCTAGCCGATATCAGGTGGCAGTTAAACATGAACATACCTATGCTCATCACCTTTTGATGGAACAGTCTTTGAAGTATTTAAAGAAGACTGGGTTTGCTATTTTTTTAGCCCCGGTTAATCTTTTGACAAGTCCCCAGAGTGATCCGCTTAAGGAGTGGCTAAAGGGCTATGCGAATCTTGTTTCAGTTATCACCTTGCCAGATCAACTTTTTGGTAGTCCTAATAATGCTAAATCTATCTTTGTCTTACAGAAGCAGGCTGCGCAAGTCCCTGAGACTTTTGTCTATCCTCTGACTGATATACAAGATCGTGAAAATTTGCTGGAATTCATGGAAAACTTCAAAAAATGGTCAGCTGATTATATTCTTCCGTAAAAAAATCTGTTATAATGAGGTTGCTGTTTTAGAAAGCGATTACATTTTATGGGAGGTAACTTATGTCAAAAACAATCGCAATTAACGCTGGGAGTTCGAGCCTTAAATGGCAGCTTTATCAGATGCCTGATGAAAAAGTTCTAGCTAAAGGACTAATTGAGCGCATCGGTTTAGAAGATTCTATTTCAACTGTTAAATACGATGGCAAATCGGAGTCACAAACGCTTGATATTCCAAATCACACGGTTGCCGTCCGTATCTTGCTAGAAGATCTAACCAAACATGGTATCATTGCTGATTTTGCTGAAATTACCGGAGTTGGGCATCGTGTTGTTGCTGGTGGTGAGTACTTTAAAGAATCTGCTCTAGTGGATGAAAAGGTTATTGAGCAGGTAGAGGAATTAGCACTTTTAGCACCGCTTCATAATCCTGGAGCAGCGGCTGGTATTCGTGCTTTTAAGGAAATCCTGCCAGATATTACTAGTGTTGTTGTTTTTGATACTTCCTTCCATACAACTATGCCTAAATATGCCTACCTCTATCCTATTCCGCAGAAATATTATCGCGATTACAAGGTACGCAAATATGGCGCCCATGGTACCAGTCACAAGTATGTTGCTCAGGAGGCGGCTAAGCTTTTGGGGCGTCCCTTGAAAGAACTTAAATTGATAACAGCCCATATTGGTAATGGTGTATCCATAACGGCGAATTACCATGGCGAGTCAGTTGATACTTCGATGGGCTTCACTCCTTTGGCTGGTCCTATGATGGGAACGCGCTCAGGTGATATTGATCCGGCTATCATCCCCTATCTGATTGCTCAAGATCCAGACTTAAAGGATGCTGCTGATGTAGTCAGTATGCTAAATAAGCAGTCGGGTTTGGCTGGGGTATCAGAAAACTCTAGTGATATGCGTGACATTGAAGCTGGTATTCAGGCTCAGGATAAAAATACTGTCTTAGCCTACAATATCTTTATTGATCGATTGAAAAAATTTATCGGACAATATTTTGCCGTTCTCAATGGAGCCGATGCATTAGTCTTTACGGCTGGTATGGGTGAAAATGCCATCGGTATGCGCCAAGATATTATTGCTGGTTTGAGTTGGTTCGGTATGGAGCTTGATCCTGAGAAAAATGTTTTTGGCTATGTTGGTGATATCTCATCTCCAAAATCAAAAGTCAAAGTTCTAGTTATTCCGACTGATGAAGAGCTCATGATTGCACGTGATGTTGAGCGTTTAAAAAATATTGATTGATAGTGCGTCTGCATTGTAAAAATGAGTCTTACTCCCAACCACTGCGTCGATCCGGTAAATCTAGGATAATACTAATGAGTCTGGCCTTTTGTCCCAGACTCGTTTTTTGTTTTCCCAATCACTTGAGATTTCTTATCATTGCATGCTTTTAACTTTCCAAAATTGTCTTTTTGAGGTATAATAGTCAAAGTTAGTCAAAGATAGGAAGGGTAGTCTATGCCTATAAAAAATACTTCAGATAGTATTGAAGAGTACATCAAAAAGATCCTAGCTCAGTCGGGAATTGCGGAGCTTAAGCGCTCGCACTTAGCAGATTCATTTGATGTTGTACCCAGCCAAATCAATTACGTAATCAAGACCCGCTTCACGGAAAGCAGGGGCTATGTTGTTGAGAGCAAACGTGGTGGGGGCGGTTACATCCGTATCGCTAAGGTAGCTTTCTCTGATAAGCACCATCTCCTCGGGGCATTGGCTAATTCTATTGGTGAGAGTATTAGTGGACAGGTTTTTGATGATCTCATTCAGCAGCTCTATGACCAAGATATAATCAGTGAACGTGAAGGCAACATCATTCTAGCTTCATCTTCAGATGCTGTTTTAGGTGACAATGCACCGCACATTCGTGCTCGTATGCTCAAAAAGATTATTCAACGATTAGATAGAAAAGGAAATCCTTATGACTGATTATTCCCTGAAAATGCGAGAGATATTTGGGCGTGCCCAGGATCAAGCGGCTCGTTTTCAGAGTCAATATTTGGAAACATGGCATATTTTGTTGGCTATGGCCGATATTGATGAAACAGTCGCCCGTCTGACTTTGGCAGATTTTGCTGATAAGATTGATTTAGATGAATATGAGGACGCTGCTACTCTGATCATGCGTCGTAAGCCCCTGCGAACTGTTAATACCCAGCATATTCTAACTGCTTCACTGGGCTTGAGGCGTGTTTTAGACTATGCCGGTCAGATTGCTCAAGCCGTGAAAGCTGATGAAATTGGCAGCGAGCACGTTTTGATGTCTCTCTTGCTGACGCGTGATAATATGGCCCTGCGTATTTTAGAACAGGCTGGTTTTTTGACACAGGATGAAGGCGATGCCCAGCTCCGCTTAATTGATTTACGTAAGGTCCTGGAACGCTATGCCGGTCTTACCAAAGATGATATCAAGGCTATTTTTGAGCTGACCAAACCTAAGAAAAGTGGCAGCGGCAATTTTAATAATATGATGGCTCCCCAAGCTAGTCCCGGAGAGCTGGCAGATTTCACTCGTGACTTAACCGCCTTATCTGAAAGCGGCCAGCTGGAAAAGGTTATTGGTCGAGACGAAGAAGTGACCCGTATGCTTCAGATTCTCAGCCGTAAAACTAAAAACAATCCGGTTTTAGTCGGTGATGCTGGTGTCGGAAAGACGGCTCTGGCTTACGGACTGGCTCAGCGCATTGTGGAAGGAGAGGTTCCTTATGAGCTGGCTGATTTCCGTGTCTTGGAACTGGATATGATGTCAGTAGTAGCTGGGACCCGTTTTCGCGGTGATTTCGAGGAGCGCATGAACCAAATTATTGCTGAAGTAGAAGCTGATGGCCATATCATTCTCTTTGTTGATGAGGTTCACACCATTATGGGTTCTGGCAGTGGTATTGACAGTACCTTAGATGCTGCTAATATCTTGAAACCGGCCTTAGCGCGTGGTAGTCTGCATATGATTGGAGCAACAACCCAAGAGGAGTACTCCAAACATATCGAAAAGGATGCCGCTCTTTCTCGCCGTTTTGCTAAAGTTTTAATCGAGGAACCAACAGTAGATGAGGCTTACCAGATTATTCTAGGATTGAAAGGTAGTTACGAGAACTACCATAATGTTACAATTTCTGACCAAGCCGCTTTAACGGCTGTCAAGGCTGCCCACCGTTACTTAACTAGCAAGAATCTACCTGATTCAGCTATTGATCTTTTAGATGAAACCAGCGCTGGGGTCCAAAATACGGTAAAAAAATCAGCACCTGAGTTTCTAACACCTGCTGATCAAGCCTTGCTGGCTGGTGATTTTCGTTCTGTCGGTAGACTTCTTGAGCAAGATGCAGAGGTTGCTGACAAGCCTGAACCAAGTCCTATCACAGATGATGATATTATGCGTACCCTCAGCAAGCTCTCGGGTATCCCTGTTGAAAAGATGACTCAGGCGGACAATAAACGCTACCTCAGTTTGGAAAAGGAGCTGCATAAGCGAGTGATTGGTCAAAACGACGCTGTGTCTGCCGTAGCACGTGCTATTCGTCGCAATCAATCAGGTATCCGTACAGGCAGACGTCCGATCGGTTCCTTTATGTTTCTTGGGCCAACGGGGGTCGGAAAGACCGAGCTGGCTAAGGCTCTAGCAGAACTCCTTTTTGATGATGAATCTGCTCTTATTCGCTTTGATATGTCTGAATATATGGAGAAATTTGCGGCCAGTCGCCTCAATGGCGCCCCTCCAGGTTACGTTGGCTACGACGAGGGTGGAGAACTAACAGAAAAGGTTCGCCAAAAGCCTTATTCTGTCCTCCTTTTTGATGAAGTTGAAAAGGCCCATCCAGATATTTTCAACGTTTTGCTGCAGGTCTTGGATGATGGGGTCTTGACCGATAGCCGGGGACGCAAGGTTGATTTTTCCAACACCATAATCATCATGACCAGTAATTTGGGGGCAACGGCCTTGCGTGATGATAAGACAGTTGGTTTTGGTGCTAAAGCGCTCAGTCAAGATTATGATGCTATGCAGTCACGCATCATGGAAGAACTCAAGAAAAACTATCGACCAGAATTCATCAATCGGATCGATGAAAAAATTGTCTTCCATAGCTTAACACCTGAAGATATCCGGCAAGTTGTCAAATTGATGATGCAACCTTTGGAGCAAGCCTTGGCTGATAAAGGGATGACTCTCAAGGTACAGCCAGCAGCTCTTAAAATTCTAGCTGAGCATGGTTATGATCCTGAAATGGGGGCCCGTCCTCTGCGTCGCAGCATTCAAACGCAAGTAGAAGATAGATTGTCAGAATTGCTGCTCTCAGGTGAGCTTGAAACAGGGGCAACACTAAAAATCGGCAGCCACAATGGTAAGTTAAAGTTTACTGTTGCCTAAATCAGAATGGCCACAGTACGACAGACAGAAAAGAAAAAGGCATCTTAGATTTTAAACCTAAGATGCCTTTTTAGAATTAAAATAGATAAGGTAGCCGATAGCAACATAGGCAACAACAACTGTGGCTAATAAAATTTCAAACTGGCTCAGCCTCAACAGCCAACCATCATTTAATTTAAGACGCATAAGGCTGAGAACTAGGGCAGTCGCTGTGCTGACGCTAGGAAAGGTAAAGGCAGAAAAAGTCGGAACAAACCAAGTTTTGATCTGTTTGGCTAGAAAAATTACCGTCCCCCAATAAAATCCCTGCGACAAAATAAGAAACCAGCTTACCATGATACCAGAGTAACTTGGAGAAAGCTGAAGCAAAGCCAGAAGTAAGAGGGAGCTGGGGGCCGCCATAATAGCAGCATTGGGAATCTGCGCAGGGAGCAGCGGCCACTTGACTAAGCGATAAAGTAGAAGCAGCATTAAGATAACATAGGCTAGAGAGGTCAGGTAAAAAATAGCCCACCCAATGTTTGTTTGGTCAATGACTCTTGCTGAAATAGAAGCAGCAGCTGGTCCTACATAGATGACAAACCAACCAGGATAAAGTGTTTTCCAGCTAGGTTTAGTCAAGGCCAACTTTGTAAAAAGGAGCAGAAAGCTTAGATGCCCGATAAGCCCCGCAGTCCAAATCAGCGTCAGAGCTAGTTTAGGCAAAGGTAGAACTAAGGGGGACAGCATCATAGCCATAAAGTAGGTTGGAAAGGTTGATGCTGGCAGGAGGTCTGTTAACTGCTTTCGGCAATCCTCTTGATGGCTGATGAGATAACCTGTTAAAATCAACCATAGAATGACTGTAAGAATTAATAGCATTTGGGCGATTGGCTGGCTGACAAATTTCCCGATTAAGTTAACTAAAGCGGTCATTCCCAGTAATAACCCAGTCAAAGCTAGGGGCAGTGATTGCTTCATAAATTCTCCTTGTGCGGGGGGCAGCATTAGGAGCCACTCAGTTTGGAATGGCTTCAAAGATTTCTTTGACTTGTGCTAAACTGTTGGCGCGAGCAACAGCTCCGCGGATTTTAGCAGCACCCGATGTTCCTCTGAGGTAGTAAGGTGCCAGACCACGGAATTCACGTACGGCGATATCTTCTCCTTTAAGCGTAACTAACCGTGTCAAGTGCTCAAAGGCGATGTCTAACTTTTCAGCAAAGGTTAAATCTGCTAGGATTTCTCCGCTTTCAAAGAAATGGTTGATTTGTGTAAAAAGGTAAGGATTGTTTAGGGCCCCTCGGCCAATCATGACAGCATCAGTTCCTATTTCTTCAAGCATAAAACGGGCGTCTTCCACTGTCTTGATATCACCATTTCCGATGAAAGGAATGGTTTTAATGGCCTTAGCGACACGTGCCAGTGTGTCATAGTCACAGCTGCCAGTATACATTTGTTCACGCGTACGACCGTGCATAGCCAAAGCGGATACTCCGGCTGCTTCGGCAGCTAGAGCGTTTTCGACCGCCAGAGTGTTATCCGACCATCCCGTCCGCATTTTGACAGTTAAGGGAAGGTCAAGGACAGACTTTACAGTCTTGATAACCTTGTAAATCTTATCGGGATCCTTCAACCACATAGCTCCAGCCTCATTCTTGACAACTTTGTTGACAGGGCATCCCATGTTGATGTCGACAAGATCGGCCTTGGTATTTTTTTGGATAAATTCTGCCGCCTGAGCCAAGCTCTCACCATCATTACCAAAGAGTTGGATAGAGACTGGGTGCTCGCCTTCGTCAATATGAAGCATGTGCAAGGTTTTTTCGTTATTATAGAGGATACCCCGGTCTGAGACCATCTCCATGACAACCAAGCCAGCCCCAAACTCTTTAGCGATGGTTCGAAAGGCAGAGTTAGTTACTCCAGCCATAGGCGCTAAAACAGTACGGTGGGGGATTTCAACATTTCCAATCATAAATGATGAATTAAGCTTTGTCATTGATAATGTCCTCCAAGTCAGTTTGAGTAAATTGATAGATGGTTCCACAAAATTGGCAGGTGATTTCTGCACCTTGATCTTCGTCTTTCATTGCCTGCAATTCTTCTTTGGGCAGGGTTCCCAAAGCCGCCTCAAAACGTTGACGGCTGCAGTCACAGATGAAGCTTAGCTTCTCTTCGGAAAGAACTTTATAATCATCTTCGCCATAAATTGCCTCAATCAGAGCCTGAGTAGGGTTGTCTCTTTCTAAAAGGCTGGAAATAGCGGGCATATTTTGAATACGTTTTTCAAAACGCACAATCTCTTCTTCCTTCGCATCAGGCAGAACCTGCAGCATAAAGCCACCGGCGACCTCAACCTTGTCATCCTGATCCAAAAGAACATTGAGTCCCACAGCAGACGGAGTTTGTTCACTTTCGGTCAAATAGTAGGCGAAATCTTCACCAATTTCACCAGATATCAAAGGGGTAGCTGATGTATAGGGGTGTCCTGTTCCATAATCAATAATAGATATAAACTGTCCCTGTCCCATAAAAGGGCCGACTAAGACCTCGCCGGTTGCAGTCTTTTTAATATCAACACCTGGATTTTGAATATATCCCTTGACCTGTCCTTCTGTATCAGCGACTGAAATAATATGACCAAAAGAGCTGTTACCGATGACCTTGACGGTAACTTTTGCGCTTCCTTTTTGATTAGCAGCTAAAATCTGATTGGCAATTAAGGTACGCCCCAAAGCGACTGTTGATGACGATAGGGTGTGGTGTTTTTTTTGGGCAGTGCGTACTGTTTCAGTGCTATCCAGTACATAAGCGCGAAATGAGCCTGAACTGGCTATTGTTTTAATTAATTTATCCATAGTGCCCCTATTATAGCATAAATGAAGTTGTCAGAGAGTATTCTCAGCTTGTTGCAGTGTTACTTAATAATACTCATATCATATTTTCTTGCTTGCCTTTGCAAAATCTGGTATAGTTAACAGTACTGAAACATTTGGAGGACCCTAATATGCAATACAGTTCAATTATTATTCTCTTAATCATTTTAGCAGGAATGATGCTTTTTTCATCACGTAATCAAAAACGCCAAAAACAAGAGCGTGAAAACATGAAAAATAACCTAGTTAAAGGTGCTGTGGTTGAAACGATCGGCGGCTTAATTGCCGAAGTGGACGAAGTAGATGAGGAAAATCAGCGCATAGTTCTGGATGCTGATGGTGTTTATTTGACTTTTGCTGAACGCAGCATTTTTAAAGTGATTTCCTCACCAGCACAAAATGCAGCAACAGATAATACAGCCGCAGTCGAACAGGAAGAAAGCAGGCAGGCTGATACAACCGATGAGACAGAGACGGCCATTGAAGAGGGCTGAGATTTATAAATCAGTTGTAACCTAGTAAGGGATGACGATGTTGTTCATCCCTTTTTTGTTTGCTTTCCTAGTAGCCACAGGTGCAAACTTACTTAATTTATGGTAAAATTCTAAGGAGTATGGCTATATTTAAATTTAAGAAAAAAGAAGAGGCAGCAAGCCTTGAAAAGATCCCCAAGCATATTGGAATTGTCATGGATGGAAATGGCCGTTGGGCCAAGAAACGCCTGCAGCCGCGCGTTATGGGGCACAAGGCTGGCATGGATGCCCTGCAAAAGGTGACTGTTAAGGCCTCGGACTTAGGTGTCAAGGTCTTAACGGTCTATGCCTTTTCAACAGAAAACTGGTCCCGTCCGGATGATGAGGTCAATTTCATTATGAACCTGCCAGTTGAATTTTTCGACACTTATGTTCCAGAGCTTCATGCTAATAATGTCCGCATCCAGGTTATTGGCGATACGAGCAAGCTCCCAGTGGCTACATCTGATGCTATGCAGAGGGCTGTTGAGAAAACACAGCATAACTCAGGCCTAATCTTGAATTTTGCCCTTAACTATGGGGGACGTGCTGATATCGCTGGGGCTGTCAAAGCTATTTCTCAAAAAGTGTCGGAAAATAAACTGACTCTTGATGATATCAATGAAGACCTGATATCTCGTCACTTGATGACCAATAGTCTGCCCTTTCTCTATCGGGATCCCGATTTAATTATTCGGACGAGTGGTGAATTACGCCTGAGTAATTTTCTAATCTGGCAGGCAGCCTACAGTGAGTTTTATTTCCCCAGTGTGCTTTGGCCTGACTTTGATGAGGAACAACTGGTTTTGGCTATTGCAGAATTTAACCGCCGTAAAAGGCGTTTCGGCGGTCTATAGAGGAGTTAAGTATGCGTGAACGTGTGATTTACGGAGGGATTGCTGGAGCTATTTTTCTAGCCTTTCTGGCTATCGGGAACCTCCCATTTCAGCTATTTGTCGGATTTTTAGCCATGATAGCCATGTCAGAGCTCTTCAAGATGAAGAGATTAGAAATCTTTTCTTTTGAGGGGGTCTTGGCTATGCTGGCAGCTTTCGTCCTGACTGTACCGATTGGGAATTATTTGCTTTTTCTGCCCTTGGACGCCAGTTGGACCTGCTTTGGCCTTATCAGCTTTATGATTTTAGCGGGTACTGTTCTTAATAGTGATGCCTATTCATTTGATGATGCTGTCTTTCCAATTGCTTCAGCTGTCTACATTGGTTTTGGATTTCAAAATTTAATTACGGCTCGTCTTGACAGTGTCACTAAGGTACTCTTTGCCATCTTTATTGTTTGGGCAACGGACATCGGTGCCTATATGATTGGCCGCCAATTCGGTCAAAACAAGCTTATGCCTAAGATTTCTCCAAATAAAACCATTGAGGGAAGTCTGGGCGGAATCCTGTCAGCTTTAATTGTTTCTTTGATTTTTATGCTGACTGACAAGTCTATTTACAGCCCAAGATCTTTCCTTGTGACCATGATTCTGGTTGTTGTGTTTAGTATCTTTGCTCAGTTTGGAGATTTAGTCGAAAGTGCTATTAAACGTCACTTTGGTGTGAAAGACTCTGGGAAATTAATACCTGGACACGGTGGTATTTTAGACCGGTTTGATAGTATGATTTTTGTTTTTCCAATCATGCACTTCTTTGGATTATTCTAATGCCTCCTTGAAAAAGCAAATGAGTATCCTATATTCTAATCTGCTGTGTTTTATACAGCTCTGGTTTTGTTGTTTTGCTTACATTTGCTTCTCTTTGGGCTTTTTGAGTACAGGCAATCGTCCTGATCTAGGTTGTCTGCTTTACCCTAATAGGGTGGAATAATCAATCTGCCGCTGTCTTTTAGACCTGTTTTCTGTATGCTCAATATGGGAAACACTTTTTGTTTTAATATGAGGGTATGAAATGCTGCTAAATATTATTGTCTTCATCATAGTTTTTGGAATTATCGTTGTTGTTCATGAATTTGGGCACTTCTATTTTGCTAAGAAATCGGGTATTTTAGTACGAGAATTCGCCGTTGGTATGGGACCGAAAATTTTTGCCCACACGGGTGAGGATGGCACTGTCTATACCGTCCGAATGCTTCCTTTAGGCGGCTATGTCCGCATGGCTGGCTGGGGGGATGATGCAACTGAGATTAAGACTGGCACACCAGTTAGTCTGAGCCTAAACGAGCGGGGGAAGGTTACCCGTATCAACCTGTCAGATAAGCAGTTGGATAATAACAGTCTGCCTATGAATGTGACTAGTTATGATTTAGAAGATAAACTGACAATCACAGGACTTACATTAGATGAGTCCCAAACTTACTCAGTTGATCACGATGCGACGATTGTCGAAGAAGACGGCACGGAATTACGGATTGCTCCTCTAGATGTGCAGTATCAAAATGCCAGTGTCTGGGGGCGAATGATAACAAATTTTGCAGGTCCCATGAACAACTTTATTTTAGGGACAATTGTCTTTATTCTGCTGGCTTTTATCCAAGGCGGTGTACCCAACCCCGATACCAATACAGTCCGTGTGGCTGATGGCGGCGCTGCCCAGCAGGCTGGTATTAAAAGCGGTGATAAGGTGCTAGAGATTGCTGGTCGTAAGGTTGATAACTGGGATGATCTAACAAAGGCTGTAACAGCTTCTACTAAGCATTTCAAAAAAGATAGTAAGATTACTCTAAAGATTCAGAATCGTGATAATCAGACTAAAACCATCAAGGTTAAACCCAAAAAGGTCGGCGATAGCTATCTGATTGGCGTACAACAATCTTTGAAAACAGGGTTTTGGGATAAGCTGACAGGCGGCTTCCAACAGGCTCTATTAGCTATGACGGCTCTTATCAAAGCCCTCGGTAATCTCGTTCTTCATTTTAGCCTCAATAAGTTAGGTGGCCCAGTAGCTATGTATCAGGCTGTCGGTCAGGCCGCTCAGTCAGGATTTGTCACTGTCTTCTACCTAATGGGGATGTTATCCATGAATTTGGGTGTTGTCAACCTCTTTCCGATTCCTGCCTTGGATGGTGGTAAGATTCTTATCAATATCATTGAGGCTTTGCGCCGCAAACCTTTGAAACAGGAAACTGAAACCTATATCACCTTAGTAGGTGTGGCAATTATGCTTGTACTTATGATTGCTGTAACCTGGAATGATATTATGCGGGCCTTCTTCTAAGAAAATGCGTCTTGATCTAAATAAAAAAATTATATGTGAAAGGAAGGCCTCAGCCGCTGACTTACTGAGGCCGAACAATTAACCATGAAACAATCTCAAATGCTGATTCCAACCCTGCGTGAAATGCCCAGTGATGCTCAAGTCATCAGCCACGCTTTGATGGTGCGTGCTGGCTATGTTCGTCAGGTAACATCAGGTGTCTATTCTTATCTTCCCTTGGCCAATCGTGTGATAGAAAAATTCAAGGGCATTATGCGTCAGGAATTTGATAAGATTGGTGCTGTAGAAATGCTGGCTCCGGCCCTCCTGACTGCTGATCTTTGGCGGGAATCAGGCCGTTATGAAACGTATGGGGAGGATCTTTATAAGCTGAAAAACCGTGACCAAGCAGATTTTATCTTGGGACCGACCCATGAGGAAACCTTCACATCCGTTGTGCGTGATACTATTAAATCCTACAAACAGCTGCCCATGAATCTCTACCAGATTCAGCCAAAATATCGTGATGAAAAACGTCCTCGCAATGGGCTCCTGCGCACTCGCGAATTTATTATGAAAGACGGCTATAGCTTTCATGCCGACTATGATAGTTTAGATAGGACCTATGAAGATTATCGCAAGGCCTACGAAGCTATATTTAAGCGTGCAGGGCTTGATTTCAAAGGAATTATCGGTGATGGTGGTGCTATGGGAGGAAAAGATAGTCAGGAATTCATGGCTGTAACACCAGACCGTACTGACCTTAGCCACTGGTTGGTTCTGGATAAATCCATCAGCTCTATTGAAGAAATTCCAGAGGATGTTCTAGCAGAAATTAAGGAGGAACTCAACAAATGGCTAGTGTCCGGTGAGGATACGATTGTTTACTCGAGCGAGTCTGCCTATGCAGCGAACTTAGAGATGGCTACCAGCCAGTACAAGCCTAGTACAGCTGTAGTGGCTCAAGAGGAGATGCGTAAGGTTGAGACGCCAAACTGTAAGACAATTGATGAAGTAGCTGCCTTCCTGCAAGTGGAGGAGAAGCAAACGATTAAGACCTTGCTTTTCATAGCCGATGAGAAACCGGTTGTCGCCCTTTTAGTCGGCAACGATCAGGTCAATGATGTCAAACTTAAGAATCATCTGAGAGCTGCCTTCTTAGAAGCAGCTAGTGAGGAAGAAGCACAAAAGCTTTTTGGTGCTAGCTTTGGCTCTTTAGGACCTGTTGGCTTACCAGAAGAAGTTACCATTATTGCTGACCGTAAGGTGGAAGGTCTAGCTAATGCTGTCGCTGGCGCTAACCAAGATGGTTATCACTTGGTTGGTGTTAACCCTGGGCGTGACTTTACCCCAAGTGAGTATGTTGATATTCGTGAGGTTCAAGAAGGGGAGGTCTCTCCTGACGGACAAGGTAAGCTTCAATTTGCCCGAGGTATAGAAATTGGACATATCTTTAAACTTGGGATACGTTATTCAGAAAGCATGGGGGCTAATATCCTGGATGAGAATGGCCGCTCCGTTCCGATAATCATGGGCAGCTACGGCATAGGAGTCAGTCGTATTCTGTCGGCTGTGATTGAACAGCATGCGCGTCTTTTTATCAATAAGACTCCAAAAGGAGCCTATCGCTTTGCTTGGGGAATTAACTTCCCTAAAGAGTTGGCACCATTTGATGTCCATCTCATTACCGTCAATACTAAAGATGATGACGCCCAAAATCTGACTCAGGCAATCGAGCGTCAATTGACCACGGCAGGTTACGAAGTTTTAACAGATGATCGTAATGAGCGCGTCGGTTCTAAATTCTCAGATAGTGATCTCATAGGTCTGCCAATCCGTGTGACTGTCGGTAAAAAGGCTGCTGAAGGTGTAGTCGAAGTTAAAATAAAAGCAACCGGAGATACGATCGAAGTCCATGCTGAAAATCTTCTGGAAACTCTTGATATCTTGGCAAAAGAATCAAAATAGATAGATTTCCAGAGGGCAGGACGAACTTTCACGATGGCTTTGTCCTCCCTCACAGAAAAAAACATGCGTATACACGATGACGTTGTACCTACAATATTTGAGCTCTGTAATATCATCTGCAGTGGATAAATACACACTCTGGATATTATAGAGCTTTTTGAGTGTCTAAAATTTACAGTATAAGTACAATATAAAACTCACAAAATTTCCAATAAAATAGATTTGACCAATATACTTTATCTGGAGAAATTTTATGAGCTATCATTATTTTATAAGAGAATGGCTTATGTGTTATGAGTATGAGACGATAGATTTGATTATTACTATTTAATTAAAGTTATTGGGGTTGTTATTCCACATGGTTCTATAAGCAGATATTGATTAAGCCCCCCTCTGAACTCTGTCCCCAAAGTATTAGTCACTTCAATACGTAACTCATTTTCCCCACTATACAAAAGTCTAGCAACATCAAAGTAATATGGAGGAGCAATTTTAACTCCTGCTGTTTTACCGTTTACAAAAACTTCAGCAATTTCGTAAGCCCCTCCTAAGTCTATTGCTTTTATGTTATGGCTATCATCTAAGTTTATTCTAGTTGTATAGGCGACAGTTCCACTTTTCCTATCATATCCCTTTATCTGATTAAGTGGCGTTAATTTGGTTAATTTAGTAACTGGTATAAAATTAGGATAACTGATAGGATCTGCAAACTCTACTTCCCATTTATTTGTGATAATACTTCGTTGATCTACTTTAAAATTACTTTTCTTAGCTATGTGCTCATCGTTGAAAATCCAAACTATTGTTTGATAAGGTTCCAAGGTTAAGTGATTATTTTCTACCCTAAAATAGTTATTATCATAAGCATCGTAAGCAACTATCACCTCTGCATACAACTTAAAATGAATTGTCACATCTACTGTTTTTGAGGTATTTTCATTGAAAAACATCCAAAAGTCTTTACCATCCTTTTGATAATGATAATAAACTAGATCAGAGCAAGGTTCTTCTAAATAGATCTCAGCACTGTCTGCTAGTGATATCGGCAATTCGTCAAGTGAGCAAACATTTGGAGACATGGCAAAATTGCTGTAATTTTGGGGAAGACTATCAATAAGAACAATCTTTATGCCCGAAAGAAGGAGTTTGTTGAAAGTAGCCATCACATCATTAGGGATATATTGCGCATAGGGTACAACCAAGACGTCAAACTCGTGCTGATTTATCAATAATTTATTATTTTTTAAATGCGCTGATTTCAATAAATCGTTACTAACAATGTCAAAGTCAATTTGAGTTTGAGTCAAGACGCGAGCAGGTATTTCTATCGGCATGTAGTTACCGACCCATTCAAATTCTGCTGGGTAGAAAAGGGCTACTGGGGCTTTGTGTTGACCGTTACTGAAGAGTGTCATTAATCGATTTACGTAATTAGAAAAGTTGGGCATGTAGCGATATTGTGGATTATTACCTTGAGCGTAAAAATGAGGAGGACAATCCCAATCAGGAAATTCTTTTGGACTAAAAGCATGTGGAACGATGTGATTAATCCCTCGAACAATTAAATGGTCAGCGATCCACTTCATAGTTTTTAGACCCTCATTCCAACCATAAGCACCAAATGCTTCACACATAGACCGACCATGCTTGTGTGGATACAGATCGGCTGCTGAGGATCCGAGCTTAGCTAAAGCATAATGATAAAACTGACCATCACTCCCTCCTGTCTGGAAAGCGTCATGATGATAATTCATGCCTGGAACAACTTGCCCCCCAATAACATCAATTCCTGAAAAATGTTGAGCTTCTTGTCCTCTAAAAAAGTGCCCTGTACCATATCCGAGTCGTGCATGAGCGCCATTATCTTCAATATTATGTCCTAAATAATAAATTCCGTGTTCAGAGCACCAGTTGGCCAATATATTAACAAAGTTACGATTATATTCTCTTGTTATAAGATCCATATAAGCATAACGTATTTCACGCTCTGTTTCATTTATATCAGGTACCCATAGTAATGGTAGGTAAGATTTATCGAAAGGCAATTCTTCTTCAAATTTTGGCCGCCATGGAAGAACCATATTTGCTTTTCCAATTCCTGAATCTGCTCCTTTGGCATTTCCGAAGCGGGGTTCATCTGAAAAGAAAGCTGTAATGGTATTGCCGAAATAAGAACCAACATGCGATAAGTGCTTTTCATATACTTCTTCTACCAAAACCTGAGTCGCTTCAGCAACAAGCGGATTGAGATAATCTTTTGTTGCTTCTTCTCCTCCAGTATGCGTTGTAAAAATTACAAAGACACTCCAGTGTCCGGCGGGTATATCAAGATAGATAGTATCACCTCTAAAGTAATCTGTGATTTCAACCATCGTGTCTATTTTTATAGGATCACCATTTTGAACATAGCTTGCACAACGCTCAGCCATAAAAACACCAATAACATCAATAATCTCAGTTTGTTCCTTCTCCCAAGGGCGACCTTTAAGTTGTGAGGCATCAATCCGAGCGCCTGCCATTGGTCCAACAATATCAAAACGCCTCATTGTCAGATACTGTTTTAAATATTCAGGATAATCTTCTTTAATTCTCCCATTTGCAAAGCCGGTTGGGAAATGGGAGTCGTCCAGAATCCAAACTTTCATATTTCGTTTTTGGCATTCTTTTAAGATAATATTTAAATCTCGCCACCACATTTCACCTAAAAAATCTGGATGAGGACGCGATTCTACACAAAGTGCCTGCATCCCTGACTGATAGATTTTATCAACGTAGTCGACTAAAATGTCTTTTTCTTCGCCATGTTGCCAAAAAAATGGGTATAAATGATTGCTTACTGTCATAATTGTCCTCCTTTTAAAACTGGAAACTCCTGCTCTTAAGTACAAATTAGAGCAGGAGTGGATTATTTATTTTTGTTTTGTTTCACCGGTACCAAAAATCAAGTTAAGAACAATTGGTCCAAAGAAAGCGACTATTGCTGCTATGATAAAGGAATACATGCTAGATAAATTACCGTTTGGTGCGATAAAAAGAGGAATTGCCATAACGCCACCATTACCGAAATTATAAATAAGCGCACTATTAAATGCTTGAATAAGACCTGCAATAGCACCGCTAACCCAAGCGTAAAGGAATTGTCGACGAATTGGTAATGCAATGGAATAGATAATAGGCTCTGTAATACCAAGTAAACCTGTCAAACCTACTGAAAATCCCATAGTTTTTTGTTTTTGATTTTTTGTCTTAAGTGCATATCCAATGGCAGAACCAGCTAGGGCAAAGACAGTAACTTGAAAGACTGCATTAATGGGATCTTGCCCTAAATTAGTAATATTGTTAATTAAAACTGGGATGAAAGCGTAGTGTAAACCAAAGACAACGATGACTTGCCAGAATGCTCCCCCAATGATACCAAAGAGCAATGGACTAAAGCTATAAATTGCCATAACTATTGATGCCAAAGAATCAGACACCCATGTCATAACTGGCCCAATCACCAAGAATATAATTGGAGCTGTAATTGCTAATGTAAAGAAAGGTACAAACATAAGTTTTAAAACTTCAGGCATAATCCTTTTGAAGAAGTTTTCTAATTTTGCAGCAAACCATGAAGTCAGCATAGCTGGAAATAGTGACTGGGTATAATTAACCAAGACAATTGGGATACCGAAGAAGGTCATCGTTGTCTTATCATTGTAAGCGGCTACAATATCCGGATACACTAATCCAGCTGCAAGCATGGCACCGATAAAAGGACTACCACCAAATGTCTTACTGGCGTTATACCCCACCCAAATTGGTAAATAGTAAAAGAATGCTTGGGCAACAGAGTACCAAATTTGATAAGCGCCATCTGTTTCTTTTAACCAACCAAAAGCAAGAGCTAGTGCCAGCAAACCTTTCATAATACCAGCAGCTCCCATAACGCCAAATGTTGGCGTCATGATACCAACTAAACTCTTAAAGAAACGATTAAAGAGGTTGGTTTCCTTCTCTTCTGAGACCTCTTCATTTACTTCCGGTGTCCCCATCGCTGCTAAGAATTCCTTATGCACATCAGTAACATTAGTCCCAATAATAATCTGATATTGCCCTCCTGAGAAAACAGAGCCGGCAACTTGATCTAGATTGTCAACCTTATTTTTATCGACAGCTTTTTCATCGCTTAAAACTAAACGAAGTCTTGTTGCACAGTGTGTTGCACGTACAATATTTTCCTTGCCACCCACAGCAACAAGAATGTCCTTGACTAATTGTTCGTATGTCATAGTTTTTCTCCTTAAATTATTTTTTTATAATAAGCAAAGCATCTTTTGTAAAGCGATGCATTGGAATCTGAGTTTGGTTGTTGTCTGAATCATATCTAGCGGAGGTTCTCATTCTCCTATTGCTTTCTAAATCCAGATAATCTATTTCATCACTTCTAAAATCACCAATTAAATTGATCGTGATATTGGAAGGAATATAAAGAATTAAGTAGTTATCATTTTGGGAAATTCGGATTTCTTCTGTTGGATTTTTTAACAAAAACTGTGCTGGAACAATATCAAATAATTGTTGTTTTTCTATGAAATTTCGTAAGAAAGCATAATCCCATGCTCCTTTGAAATGCAGGGCATCGTGCCAATCATAAGGAGTCTCAAACGCTTCCCCAATTGTAGAATCAAATTCCAACTGGCTATCATGCCATGACCAGATTCCATGAGCACCATAAGTTATTCCACTGCTAGCACCAGATAATACACTTTGCCATGCCGCTTTTCGAACATCTTCTCTCGAAAAGCGGCCGTATACTTTACGACTATATCCCATCATTTCATAACAAGGCTCTGAATTTAGCAGTGGTCGCTTGGGAGTCATATTATAGAATGTCTCAGCTAATTGATAAGGCATAGCTTGAAACTCACTATTATGGCCGGATTGAAACATATAAAAATCTAAATTAGGATTATTCTTTAAAGCCGAAGGCAAATCTGCTTCTCGTCCTCTGATATGCAGTGTAGTTAAAGCCTCAGGATTATTTTGCTTAACTCTATCTAAAGCTTTATTATAGTAGCTTTCAACTACCTCTTTATTAGGAAAATCTGTATCTCCGCTAATCACATAGATTGGATGGAATTCATCATAGAGTTCCATTACTTTATCAACATAGGATAACACCATCTCTTTTGGGAAAATCCCTAATTGTTTAGTGGGCATCTTACTTGCCCAAGTGTCAGGAAGATAATTGACCCAAAGTAAAACTAATGCAATAGTCATTCCTTTTTGTGTAGCACTTTTAACCATTCGATAAGCCCTTTTAAAATAATCCTCATTATAGTTATGAAAATCAAAGGTGCCATCTGGATTAACTTTAAATGGTTTAATTTGTAAACGAGATTGACTAGCATCCCATTGTTGTAGCATATTAACCTGAATGACATTAAAACCTTGTGATTTACGATAATCTAAATAGTATTCCCAATCATTCTCATTTATATTAGTAAAAGCTGACCAGCAAGTATCAGCTAAATAAAATTCTTCGCTCTCACCATTTACAAAATGTCGTCTATCTTTTGCAACCGATAGCATAAAATATCCCCTATTTATATCATTTTATTATAATATTATTAATACTTCTATCCTATTTATATTAACAATTATAACGCTTTCATGATATAATAGACATACCATTTCTTAACAGGAATAATATCATTTTTTTAGGAGTAGTTATGGATTTTTGGGAACTTGAAAATAGACTTTTTCAACTTACTGAGAGTGAGCAACGCTATTTTCATCAAGAGAATGATAATGATTACTATAACAGTTATGACAACGCTATTCTTGTTGGAAATAAAAAAGTTTTCCAGTTTTCCTTGAAAGATATGGTTAAGGATGGAAGTAGCAAAAATTATTACATTCGTAAACAAAGTCGTTTTACACCTGTTCCAAACCATATAACGGATGTCATTGAGCTCAACTTTGTTTATCATGGTGAAAGTATCCAATATGTTAATAACAAGGAAATTATCTTAGATGAGGGGGACCTTATTCTTATTGACACTCAAGCGTCACATGAAGTAGCTAGCGCAGGCTACAACGATATTATTATTAGTATTAATATTGAGCAGCGTTTTTTCAAAGAACATTTCTTTAATCATCTTCAAAAACAAACAGCATTGACAAGTTTCCTCTTTCAAGCTATCTCAGATAGTCAAAATCACAATCAATATATCCTTTTTCGAAGTAAAAATGCCCAAAATATTAAATTACTTTTTCAGCAATTACTTTGTGAAGTTTATGAGCCAAAATTATTAGACTCTGACTATAAAAACCATATTTTGCAACTCATCTTGTTAGAGTTAATTCGTTCTTTTTCAGTAGAAAGTAACGGAACAGCTAGCGATTCCCGTAGACAACAGCTTGCCTTAGAAATTCTTTCATACATTAACACTAACTATCTGGAGACAAGTTTGGAAAAATGTGCTCATCATTTTGGATATAATAGTAGTTATTTCAGTACTCTTGTTAAAGAAAGTACGGGTCAAACTTTTAAAACACTTTTACAGAATAAGCGACTGGAAGCAAGTTTGCCCCTTCTTCTTCATAGTAAAGAATCAATTAGAGATATTTCTTTTGAGGTTGGATTTTCCAATCTTAATCATTATTATGCCTTGTTTAAAAAAACATATGGAGTAACTCCAGCTCGATATCGGAAAAATAAATAAAGCCCCAGATAAATGGGACCTACTTATTTTTAATTGGATTGTAAAAACCTGCACGTGTCGTCTTGATAGGAGCAAGCCATTCCAAAAATAAATCCACCCACTTATAAACTTGGGCGTTCTGGTTACTGGCTTTGACACCAGTACGCAAGTCACCTAGGACAAGACCATGTTTCCCTTTATTGAAAATGTGTAGCTCATAAGGGACATCAACTTTAGATAATTCCTGACAATAAGCTAGGGCATTGCTGGCTGGAACTAAAGTATCTTCCATCGTATGCCAAACAAAACTTGGTGGCGTTTGAGAACTAATATTTTTTATAGGATTAAGCTTATCTAGTAAATCTGGGCTTGGATAAAATTGCCCTGTTGCTGCATAAGCGACTTTGTCGAATTCGCCAATCTCACTACTCGAGTTAATCTCAAAAGCTGTATAAGCTAGCATTAAATGAGTAGGCCGAATTAACTCACAATCTTTGCCAACTAATTGTTGCAACCATTTCTTATTCCAGTATACTCCTAACTGGGCAGCTACATTACCGCCGGCAGAAAATCCACCGACTACGACATAATCAGTATTAACTTGGTAGGTTTTTGAATTTTCTTTAAGGATGCTTACTGCCTTTGCTAAAGCAACTACAGGTGTTGGAAAAGCACTAACTGGTGATTTTGGTAAATCCTCCAAACTATCTGAAGCTAGATTTTGTAAGCCTTCTGTAGCGTAGTGTACCACTACTACATGAAACCCTTCTGCTAAGAAACGTAAAGCGACTGCTTCGTCCTCTCTAAAAGATGTCCAGAAATATGCACCTCCCGGACAAATAATAATCGTTGGAAATAGGCGGTGTGGGTCAATTTCCTCACTAGCTTCTTGTAAATAAAACTTGGCCAAAGACCCCTTATTGTCTAAAGTTTTCTCAAAATATTTCATTTTTGTATTTCTCACTCCTTATATCAATATACTTAGCAACTTTATTGTTTTGATGATAAATTCTTATTAAAAAGTTTTTATTCTTTTTAATAATTCTAAGTTGAGGTGGTGGTATTATATAAAAACTTTAAAGAAGATTTTGCACGGCCTTATCCCAGCCTGCCAGCTTGTCTAGACGAATTTGGCTGAAGGATTCTTCGGGTGAAATACGGTGGCTGCTAAGCTGGTTGAGAATGTCTTCGGAATATGCACCGCAGGACATCCCTGCTAGATAAGCAACACCGGTGCAGGAAGCTTCTTCAATAGCGGCAATATCTACATCCGCGTTGGCTAGATTACTTTGAAATTGCATCAGATAAGCATTTTTAGTTGGGCCGCCATCAACACTGATACGCTTGATTTCCAGTTTAGACACTGATTTCATGGCACTGAGAACTGCATTGATTTGATAAGCGATACTCTCCAGTCCAGCTTTGACTAATTCTGCTCGACCGCTGGTACGTGTCATCCCAACAAAGGCAGCTGAAGCATCATCTCTAAAATAAGGGGCTCCTAATCCCGAAAAAGCTGGTACTAAATAAGTCTTATCTAATGGATTAGCTGCCGCCACCAGACGGTCCAGTTCTGCCATCTCTGAAAAAAGATTGAGACTGTCTTTAAGCCAGGTAATGACAGCTCCTGAATAGTTGATATTTCCTTCAAGAACATAGTGGCATTTGCCTTGAGACTGCCAACCAATTGATACTGCTAAGTTTTCAGGCATAATGGATACCTCCCTACCAATGTTCATCATGATAGAAGATCCTGTTCCGTAGGTTGCCTTGATATCCCCTGCTTCAAAGCCCTTATGGGCAAATAGAGCAGCATGGGAATCTCCCATGACAGCATGAATCGGAATCGGATGAGGCAGCAAACCATCAAAGTCTGTTTCCCCAAAATGAGCATCGGAGGCCTCAATTTGAGGCAGACTGGCCACTGGCACCTCAAAGAGGTCACAGAGTTCTCTGTCCCAAGTCCGCTTTTCCAGATTCATCAACTGTGTACGGCTGGCATTAGAGACATCCGTTTTAAAGGATTTACCGTCTGTCAATTTATAGATTAGCCAAGCATCCATGGTTCCACAGGCAATTTGCTCAGAATCCCCTTGATAATGCTGCAGTAACCAAGCAAATTTTGCGGCTGAAAAATAAGGAGACAGGGGTAAACCTGTTTTGCGTTTGACCATAGAAGCCTGAGAAAGATTCATCTGGTCTGTAATTTCTTTAGCTCGCGCACATTGCCAAACAATGGCATCTGCAATCGGCTGACCACTTTCTTTATGCCAGGCCAGAGCTGTTTCGCGCTGGTTGGTAATCCCAAGAGCCACAAGCTCTTGCCGATTGATATTTGCCGTGACTTGGTCAACCAGCGACAACACATTAGCATAGATTTCCATAGGATCATGTGACACCCAGCCCTCAGCTGTGACTTTTTGTTCGTGCAAGAGACTTTTCTTGGTAACAATCTGACCAAACTCATCAAAAAGCAAAACTTTCGTCCCTTGAGTGCTTTGGTCAATTCCAATTACATAGACCATAAGCTTAACCTCGATTTGGGCGGAAATGTGTGGCGTCATCACCAGCTAGATAGGCTTTGACCTCATCTTCGATTGGATCGTAGAAATCAGCCTTCACATCAAGATATTTACAAGCTTCATAGAGAATTGGTACAACATCTTCTTGAACACCAGCAACGTGGTGAATATAAGGGCCATAGACCAATTTAGATTCCAAACGATTTAGATTATCAAATTCAACATAGAAGTAAGTTCCTTGGTTGTAAGGACCATCAATCCCTTTTGCATTCCCCATCAGGAGTGAATATTCCCCGTTATCACCATCAAAGCGGCAGAAGGTATAATCAGTCTTCTTAGCACGGAAGCCAACAGAGCCCGGATAGTCAAAGACGAAGTGGCTTGGTGGCAAAATTGGTTTTGTTTCAGCCGTTTGGTAAGCAAAGACACCCAAGTGTTGAAGCAATTCTCCATTTGGATTTTCTGGGTGGCGGCAGTTAACGTCAGCAAAGATGGCACGTTTTTCGCCCAATGAAGCTGCTTCAATCAAGAGTTCTGAAATGACACCGTGCACATCTGTTTCACAAACAAACGGGATACCTTCTTCTTGAAGTAATGACAGTGAGGCGTAAGGCAAAATACCAATTTCTTCCTGCAAGGCAGTCCAGCATTGGATAACCCCTGAATTACAGCCGTACTTGTGGCATAGGTCTTCAAGTGCCACCTTGAGTGCGGCAACCATATTAAGGGCTTCTGCAGTAACTTGAACATCAGTGTTTGCGTGGAACCAGTCTTCAACAGTTTTAACCTTGTCGGCTTCCTCTGCTTTGACACGATTGATTTCATCTACTAACTCACGCAAAGGAATTGGTGAGAGTGAGATATTGAAGCGTTCCAGCAATTCGCCTTCATTGCAGATAACTGTCCAGAAGTCAAACGGACGTGGACCAACTTGCAAAATACGTGTGTTCTTAAAGGTCTTGACCACATTGCAAACTTTGACAAAATCTTTGACCCCACGCTCAAAAGCTGGATCATCAAGGTCAGAGTTTTTAACATAAGTAAATGGCACTTTGAAACGGCGGAGTACCTTCCCAATGGCAAAGAGACCGCATTGGCTATCACGAAGGCGCGAGCCATCTTCAGCAGGGATTTCATCCTTAGGTCCCCAAACAAGAACAGGCACATGGAGTTTTTTAGCCAAGCGGGCAACCGCATATTCTGTTCCGAAGTTTTCATTGGCAATAAAGAGACCGTCAATAGCTTCCGCTTTAAATTTTGCAGCAGCAGCTTCAACACTGGCATCATCGTAAATCAAGCCATCTGCATTGATATCTTTAATATCAACGTAGTCGATACCCCAAGCATCTAATTTTTCACGTGTGTAATTAGCATATTCGATAGCTGCATCTGCACTGAAAAGGTTACGACGTGTTGGTGCAAAACCAAGTTTAATCTTATCCATATTTAATAACCGCGACTGCCTATCATGAGGCAACCTTTCCTTTCTGAATGTCCTTTTTAATGATTAGTTGACTCTTGCTATTTATTTAGCCAAGAGCTTTTTAACTTCTTTTGAAATCCCTTCAACTGAGATACCATAGTGGTCAAAGACCTCTTTAGTCGTTCCTGTAACAACCGTTTCATCTGGAATACCCATTATATGAAGGTAGCCACCTTCTTGTGCCACAACTGCTGCCACAGCAGAACCCAGCCCGCCATTAACGCTGTGTTCTTCAACTGAAACAATACCCTTGGTTTGGGCGACAGCTTTTCTGACCGCTTCTTCATCAAAAGGCTTGAGGCTGGCAAAATTCAGAACGCGGGCTGAAACACCCTCTTCTTCAAGTGCCTGGGCAGTATCAAGAGCCACACGGACTGTTTCACCAACAGCTGCGATGGTGACATCTTTTCCTTCCCTCATCACAGAAGCTTTACCAATTTCAAAATGTACATTGTCTTCTGTAAAACTATCCTCAACAGGATTGCGTCCTAAGCGAATATAAGCTGGTTTATCTGATTTGACCAGATATTCAAAAACAGCCTTGGTTTCGTGACGGTCAGCTGGAATAATAATCTCTAGGTTGGGAATGGCACGTGTCACCGCAATATCCTGTAAGGAATGGTGACTAGACCCAAGTGCGCCGTAGCTGACTCCCCCGCTGATACCAACCAGCTTGACATTTTTATTGGAATAAGCCACATCAACCTTGATTTGTTCAATGCTGCGCATGCTGAGGAAACAAGCTGGAGAAGCAACAAAAGGACGTTTGCCGTTCAGTGCTAGACCTGCTGAAATACCGACAAGATTTTGCTCGGCAATCCCTGTTTCCACGATTTGATTTGGAAAAGCATTAGCAAAATTAACAAGAGAAGCTGAGCCGCGTGAATCGCTGGTCAAAACCAAGAGGTCTTTATCTTCTTCTGCCGCTTTCATTAACACCTCGCACATGACAGCGCGGTTTGCAATTTTATTTGACATCTGCGTAAGCCTCCAATTCTTTATTTAAATCAGCGATAGCCTCTTGGTACTCTTCATCCGTCAAAACGTGATGGTGCCAATTAGCCTTACCTTCTGCTCTTTTAACCCCTTTCCCTTTTAGGGTATTGGCAATAATTATAGTTGGTTTGTTTTTGACAGGTTCAGCCTCTAAAGCCGCAACCAATTGAACCATATCATTGCCATCAGCGACGTCAATAACATGCCAGCCAAAGGCTTTCCATTTATCATGCAAGGAATCCAGATGCATGACATCTTCGGTTGAGCCGGTGATCTGCAGCCGGTTGCGATCCAAAACAGCCACAAGGTTATCCAACTTGTAATGAGCTGCTGCCATTGCGCCTTCCCAGACAGAACCTTCTGCTTGTTCACCGTCTCCCATGAGTACAAAGGTACGGTAGTCTTTACCATCTAACTTAGCCGCCAGAGCGCTGCCGACAGAAACAGGCAGTCCATGTCCCAGAGAGCCGGTATTCATTTCGACACCAGACACCTTATTGTTAGGATGGCCTAGCAGTTTAGAGCCATATTGGGAGAATCTTTTAAGGTCTTCTTTTGGAAAAAAGCCTCTGTCTGCCAAAACTGCCCAAAGCACTTCAACCGCGTGACCTTTACTTTGGATATAACGGTCTCGATCATCTGCTTTGGGAGCTCTTGGATCAATCTTCATGATTTGATAATAAAGTGCCACTAATATGTCGGCACAGGACAGGTCAGAACCAGTATGTCCAGTTCCGCCATCATAGATGAGCTTGAGAAAATCTTTGCGGATTTCCAAAGCCTTCTTTTCCAATTGACGCGTATTCATAAGTCCTCCTATTCTTATAAACTAAAACAGTTTATTGAAAGCGATATCTTTTTATCAATAGTTTAGTATTTTTAGCTAAAATAATCAATATTTTTTATTAAAAAATCAATTTTTCCACAAATTTCAACTAAACTATGCATTTTTTTAGTTCTTTATGATAGAATACCAGAGATAGGAGAACTCTATGAAGATTGAAGATATTGCAAAATTAGCTGGACTCTCAAAAGGAGCTGTATCACTAGCCTTAAATGGTAAATCTGGTGTTAGTGAAAAAACACGCCAAAAGGTACTTGATATCGCTAAAGAAGGGGGATACATTCCTCTAAAACAGAAAAAAAGGTTAAAAAAGAATGAGAAACAACAAGTTAAACGAGTTATACATTTTTTAGCTTATCAAAGTGAAACAATCATCACGAGTGATTATCAAGCCCAACCATTTTTTGATGAATTAATAACTTCACTTTTATCAGAAGTTAGGAGTTACGAACATATTTCTTTTGTTATTACCAACGTCAAAACTCGAAATATAGTGCAAACAATCAATCATTTGGCAGATACAAAACAAGCTGATGGTGCGATGGTCCTAGGAACTAACCTTGATCATGATTATTTAGAACAATTATCTCAGTCTAAAATCCCGTTAGTAGTCATTGATACTTATGATCCTAAATTAGATATTAGTTTTATCGGTATTAATAACTATCAAGGAGGATATGAAGCTGGTAAGCAAATTTTAAAGGCGGGTCACCGATACATAGGCTACGCTGAGTCCAAAATTCGTATTAATAATTTTGATGAGCGTAAACGAGGTTTTTTAGATGCAATCACTGAAGGGAATCTAAAGATATCTTCCGATAACTATTTTGTGTTCTCACCTATAAAAATTAGTAATGATACCAATTTTCAATATAGTGATTTTCACAAAGAGCACTCACCAACAGCTATTTTTTGTGAAAATGATTATATTGCAATTAGTCTTATAAAAACATTAACTCAATTGGGAATACGGGTTCCAGAAGACATCTCTATAATTGGTTTTGACAATATTCGTGAAAGTAGTATTGTTACCCCAGAACTTTCAACAATTAATGTCTCTAAAGATCTTTTAGCAAGGACAGCACTGCAGCAACTTCTTAGTTTAATTAATAATCCTAGCAAACATCTTCAAACATTTGTCAGTACGCGCTTTATCAAGCGAAAATCGTTCTAAAAGTTCTCAAGGGAAGTTAGGGATTCTTGAGGAGTTTACCACTAGACTGAACTGTGTAAGGGAGGAAGTTAGAAGAGCTGATTCCAAATAATCAATATCTAATTTTCTGCCATTTTGTTTATTAAAAATACTATTTCTTGATTTATCATGAGAAAGGCTAAAAGTACTTAGTAGTTTTAGAATTTACTACTAGTATTTTTGAAACACAGATATTTGTTTAACAGAGGGACAAATATTTTTCAGATAGATAATATTACTAGTAATAGAATGATAATACATTTATTGCAAAGCTTCCCTAATGAGAACAGTTACATGAACTAACTGCTGAAAGCACCTTTATTTGTTATAATAGACCTACGAATGTAAAGAAGGTGATTGTATGAAATTAACAACACTTGGTTGTTGGGGAGCTTACCCCTATCAAGATGGTGGAACGACCTCCTATCTACTTACAGGTCACGATGGTTTCCAGCTTCTAATGGATTGTGGCAGCCGTGCCGTAACCGAATTGGAAAAGGAAATCAGCCCTCTGGATTTAGATGCTGTTCTTATCAGCCATTATCATCCCGATCATGTCGCAGATCTGGGTGTGCTCCGTCATTATTTTCAGCTCTATCCTAAGCATCTTTGGGAGCCAAAGGTTTTACCGATCTATGGACATAATGAAGATAGCTATGAGTTTAGTAAGTTATCTCTAAATGGTGTATCCCAAGGAATAGCCTATGATGTCAATGGTGTTCAGGAGGTTGGTCCATTTGATATTACCTTTATTAAGACAGTGCACCCAGTACCTTGTTATGCCTTTCGTATAAAAGAGCGTGAGACTGGTCAGGTTCTTGTATTTACAGGTGATACCGGCTATTTTGATGCTTTAGCTGCTTTTGCTAAGGACGCTGATCTCTTCTTAGCCGATGTTTACCTTTATGAAGGTAACGAAAATCATATGGCTCACCTGACATCTAAGGAAGCAGGACAAATTGCTCTGGAAGCAGGAGTAAGGCAGCTTGTCTTGACTCATGTGCCTCCTCTGCCGCCAGAAGGTATTGATGCTTCGCGCCATTTGATTGTTTTGCAAGAGCAGACACAGAACTATGCAGCTTCTGTGCCAGTTGAGCTAGCTCATCCGCATAAAACTTGGGACTTAGGAGCCCTGCAATGATCGATTTAACACAAGCTCAAAAAGAGCTTTTCATGGCAGAAGCGCTAAAGGAGGCTCAGCAATCTCTAGCTAAAGAGGAAATACCTATCGGCTGTGTTATTGTTAAAGATGGCAGGATCATTGGCCGCGGTCACAATGCGCGTGAAGAATGCAATCAAGCAGTGATGCATGCTGAAATTATGGCAATCAATCAGGCCAATCAAACAGAAAAGAACTGGCGCTTGCTGGAGAGTACTCTCTTTGTAACAATTGAACCTTGCGTCATGTGCAGCGGTGCTATTGGACTGGCTCGTATTCCTCGGGTTATCTATGGTGCGGCCAATCAAAAATTTGGTGCAGCTGGGAGTCTTTACAATATTCTGGCTGATGAGCGCCTCAATCATCGTGTTCAGGTAGAATCTGGAATCTTGGAAGCTGACTGTGCTCAGATTATGCAGAGTTTTTTTCGTCAGCGACGCGGTAAAAAAATTAAAGAGGGACTTCAGCCTAGCGATGAAAAAATGAAGTAATAATGCCTGCAATGAGAAGGATAAAATCATTTGCAGTTATATCAAATTATGATATAATAACGTCTGGAGCGACATCTTCGCGTGAAGTGGGTCAGGGGAGGAATCCAGCAGCCCTAAGCGATGCAGGATGTGTGCTCTTTTTTATGTTGCACAAAGCTATGGGGACGGTGGCATGTATGACGGTTAGGAGCAGAAAAGTGATTTTTCAAGCCATTGACATTCTGCTTAGTGAGTTTTATCTCCTTGCCACCCTGCCCCAGCCCTTGATTTTTAGCGAAAAAGATTGAAAATTGGGGTAGAAAAGAGTAAACTAGTAAGGTATATTGATTTAAAAGGGAGTAAAATCATGACTCATATTCAATTTGATTATTCAAAGGTTTTAAATAAGTTCATTGAACCGCATGAATTAGATTACTTGCAAATGCAGGTTACGGCAGCAGATGCTGCTTTGCGCAATGGTACTGGTCCAGGCGCTGAAATGACTGGCTGGCTCACCCTGCCTGAAGATTATGACAGAGAAGAATTTGCCCGTATTCAAAAAGCAGCAGAAAAAATCCAATCCGACAGCGATGTCCTCATTGTAATCGGTATCGGCGGTTCTTACCTTGGTGCCCGTGCAGCAATTGATTTTTTGAATAATTCTTTTGTCAATCTGCAAACGGCTCAAGAGCGAAAAAATCCACAAATCCTCTATGCCGGTAACTCTATTTCCTCCAACTATCTGGCAGACCTTGTGGACTATGTAGCTGACAAGGATTTTTCGGTCAATGTTATTTCTAAATCAGGAACAACTACAGAGCCAGCGATTGCCTTTCGTGTCTTCAAGGAACTTTTGATTAAAAAATATGGTCAAGATGAAGCCAACAAGCGTATCTACGCTACGACCGACCGAGTAAAAGGAGCTGTCAAGGTTGAAGCCGATGCCAATGGTTGGGAAACTTTTGTTGTCCCAGATAGCGTAGGTGGACGTTTCACCGTCTTGACACCAGTTGGTCTGCTTCCCATTGCTGCAAGCGGTGCAGATATCACCCAATTGATGGAAGGTGCTAACGCAGCACGCAAAGCATATTCTTCAGATAACCTTGCTGAAAATCAGGCTTACCAATACGCAGCTATCCGTAATATTCTTTATAGAAAAGGCTATGTGACAGAGGTTCTTGCGAATTACGAACCTTCCCTGCAATACTTTAGCGAATGGTGGAAGCAGCTAGCTGGTGAGTCAGAAGGCAAGGACCAAAAAGGAATTTACCCGACATCGGCTAACTTCTCGACAGACCTTCATTCACTTGGTCAATTCATCCAAGAAGGCTATCGCAATCTATTCGAAACCGTTATCCGTGTTGATAAACCACGTAAAAATATCACTATTCCAAATGAAGAGGCAGACCTTGATGGACTCGGCTATCTTCAAGGTAAAGATGTTGATTTTGTCAATAAGAAAGCAACAGATGGTGTCTTGCTGGCTCATACAGACGGTGGGGTTCCAAATACCTATCTGACAATCCCTGAACAAAATGAGTTTACACTTGGCTATACGATTTATTTCTTTGAAATTGCTATTGCTATTTCAGGTTATCTCAATGGTGTGAATCCTTTTGACCAACCTGGTGTTGAAGCCTATAAGAAAAATATGTTTGCCCTGCTGGGTAAACCAGGTTTTGAAGACCTGAGTGCTGAACTGAATGCGCGCCTATAAAGAACATCAAGCTTTTTAAAAGAACTGAGAGCCTGTATTAATGTCTCATCACCCCTAGGGTCGGAGTTTCTATCCGACCCTAGGGGTTTTTTGTTTGAGATATAGCAATCAGCTGCTCATTTTTCATGAGAAATAGCTGTGTTAATGGTTAAGTTGAGTACAACACGTTAGGCGGTAAACTAGAAAACCAGTGTTTTAATTGCCTGAGCTGTTGGCTTTAGTAACTATAACCGAACCTAGTCGCTATGCTGTAAAAAATCTAATCTGATGAAAAGCATCATATTAGTGCACAAAATTTCTTAATTTCTGGAAAAAGTGTGTCTTAATTCTATCTTGAAAGCGTTTTATAATTGAGTTGTTAAAAAATAAATGGATGGGAGTTGAGCCTGAAATAAGTAGGAGTAAGCGCTACTGCTGTCTCGAATTTCTTAGTCAGAGTCTCAGTTCTTATACCTAGTTAAAGGAGTTAAGAAAATGGCAGATTGGTTAAACATTACAGGCAAAACGGTGATTGTGACAGGTGCTTCATCAGGGATTGGGGAAGCTATTGTAGATGAGTTGCTAGAACTCGGTGTTAATACTGTCAATTTTGACATTACAGATAAGAATAAAAAGCACGATAATTTTTTATTTCAAAAAGTGGATGTGACCTCACGTGAACAGGTTGAAGCAGCCGTGGCAGCGACTGTTGAACGTTTTGGCACCATAGATGCCCTTGTCAATAACGCTGGTATTAATATTCCCCGCCTCTTGGTTGATCCCAAAGATCCTCATGGACAATATGAACTTGATGATAAAACTTTTGAAAAGATTACTATGATTAATCAAAAGGGACTCTATCTTGTCAGTCAGGCTGTTGGACGCCTCTTAGTCAATAAAGGAGATGGTGTTATTATAAATATGGCTTCGGAGGCAGGTCTCGAGGGCTCTGAAGGACAGAGTGCTTACGCTGCTACAAAGGCAGCCGTCTACAGCTACACACGTTCTTGGGCTAAGGAACTTGGGAAACACGGCGTTCGTGTTGTCGGAGTAGCACCTGGTATCATGGAAGCTACAGGACTGAGAACACTTGCCTATGAAGAGGCCTTGGGCTATACTAGGGGAAAAACAGTTGAACAAATTCGTGCGGGCTACGCTTCTACAAGTACGACTCCTCTTGGTCGCAGCGGTCACTTAAGCGAAGTTGCTGATCTTGTAGCTTATCTGATTTCCAAGCGTTCGAGTTACATTACAGGCGTTACGATTAACGTGGCTGGAGGAAAAACTCGCGGATAATAATTAAAAGTGAGGTTTAAGGGTGGCGCTAGTTAATCGATGGTACCGTATTTTAAATCTCTTGGTTTCACAGCACCAAGTTACGGTTGAAGAGGTGCGAAAAAACCTAGGCATCAGCACTAAAACGTTAAGAAGCAGTATTGAGCAACTGAACGATATTCTAGGTGCAGATGTTCAGGTAGTACAAAGAGATGATAGTCTATTCTTGGAAGTAGCTGATTATGCTAGGTTGGAGGATATTTTATCTGGCAGTTTACGTATGGAGAGCGATTTCAACTCCTCCGGCAGGCGGGCTTCTTATCTCATCAAACGCTTATTACAGAGTACTAAGCCTCTTTTGATTGATGATTTAGCTGAAGAAATAGGCGTCAGCCGCACAACCATTAACAAGGATTTAAAGCAGGTTAAAGAGCTGACCCAAGACTACCAAATTGAAATTTCAGGACGTCCAAACAGAGGCTTAGAAGTCTTTGGTGATGAGCTAAACTTACGGCTGTTTTACAGCCATCATGTTTATGCTTATTTCAGTTCAGAAACGTTGAAAAATGAGACTGACTTTTTCTTACAGGAACTCTGTCAAAAATTTCAACTACCGAGAAAAATTCAAGATCTCCTAACTAAGGTGGTCGCGATCACGATTGCCCGTCTTAGGCGAGGAGAGTTCCTAACTCAACCAATTCCTTACTACATCAACGAATTGAAAGGTTCGCAGATTATGGATGAGCTAGTTTATCACCTTGAAATGACTTATAAAATCTCTCTCGGACAGTACGAACAGGATTTCCTAAGCTTTCCTTTGAATATTCAGTCTATAGCGGGCTTGGAGTATTGTACAATTGAAAACGCTCAAATCATAGCTCTCTATCAAGATATGGTTGCGCGTGTTAGAGGAACTCTGGATGTTGATTTTAATGATGAAAAGTTGCTTACTGATATTTATACCCATCTGAAATTCTTACTCAATCGTTTGATCTTTCATGTGCCAGCTAGCGATATTTTTCACGGTGAAATTCAAAATAAGTTTCCTCTTGCTTTTAAAATGGCTGAAGTTGCTGCTAGTCTGCTGAAGGAAATATTTGCCTACCCAGTAGATATCTCAGAAATCAGCTATTTAGCCCTTTATTTTGAAAGTGTCCTTCGTGATCCTAATCAAATACAAGAAAGATCCAGCCGCAAAGTTGCAGTAGTCTGTACAACAGGTCTGGGAACAGCTGCAATGATAGCACGCCAATTAAAGAATGTTCTCGGCAATGATGTAGAAATTACTCAATATTCTGAAGAAAATTTTAGACCAGAAGCCGATGATAATTACTTTGCTATCTTTACAACCGTTCCGCTAAAATATGGGAACTTAAAGTCTCCTGTTATTCAATTAACCAATCTTTTTGACGACCATTGGCTTCGCGATGTTTGGCAAAAGATTAAGACCTACCATCAGAAAGATTTAGAGACGGCTGTCCTTAAATTTATGCGTTTGAGACAAGCTAAGTCTTACAGAGACTGCTTGATTGATATGGTAGCCCTCTTGAGAGATGTTGACTTGGTTGATGAGGGTTTCGGTCAACGTGTCTTAGAGCGTGATAGGCAAGGAACGACGATCTTTGGCAATGGTATTGCCTTTCCTCATACCACCAATCGTCTATCAGGCAAGCCAATCTTAATGTTAGGAGTTCTGCAAGATACCCTACCAACACAGACCACTGAACTGGAATTTATTTTTCTTGTAGCTATCCCGCAAAAACTGGATAAGCGAACAGAAACAGAATTATTAGAACTCTATGATGATATTTTCAGAATTGCCAATAATGATAGTCTCAAGGAGGCTTTACGACATGTAAAAACGGAGTCAGATTTTATTACCTTAACCAAAAGCAAAGGGGTATTTTAATGGATTCAATACTTTTACTGGGAATAGTCATTGTGTCTGCTTATGTCCTGCAGATCCTGTTAGGACTAAAGCAAATCAAACATTTTAATCAGGTATATAGCACTCTGCGCCAAAAAGGCCGTGTAGCTATTGGCCGCCGATCGGGGAAACTAAAATCAGGAACAATTGTGATGTTTGCTATTGATAGTTATGGCAAGGTTCTTGATGCTAAGAAAATGCAAGGAGTGACCATAGCCGCATATTTTAAAGATATGCCAGATTATCTGGGACAGGATATTCATTATTTTGATTACTATAATCCGCTGGTACGTAAAGAAAATAAGCTGTTGCGTATCGCCATTGAGGATGCTCGCGAAGTCTTCTTAAGAACAGAAGCCGGCACCTATAAAGATCTTCCTAAGGCACCTCCTCTAGTCGATGCGGCGACACAGCTGAAGCTATTGCCTCAGTGGCTAAAATTACAGTTTAAGAAAAAATAAAGGAGTTAAAAACCATGAATAATGTTACAAAATTAATTGAAGGCTTCATGAACCTATTCCAACTAGGCGGTGAAAATTTCGTCGGATGGTTGACAGGAATCGTTCCCAAAGTCCTCATGCTGTTGATTGCCATGAATGCCCTTATTGCCTTAGTTGGTGAAGAACGTATGAATAAACTGGGAGAATTATCTGCTAAGAACCCAGTGACACGCTATCTCATCCTCCCCTTCTTTGCTGCTTTTATGTTAGGGAATCCGATGGCCATAAGTATGGGACGCTTTGTTCCTGAATATTATAAACCCAGTTACATAGCAGCACAGATGCAGTTCTGTCACACGTCAAACGGGGTATTCCCCCATATTAATCCTAGTGAATTATTCGTATGGCTGGGGGTAGCCTCAGGAATTGAAGCACTAGGGCTAAGTACAATCCCTCTAGCGATCCGCTACTTGTTAGTGGGCCTCCTCATGAATTTCATCGGCGGCTGGGTGACTGACTTTACAACAGCCTATGTATCTAAGCAGCAAGGAGTCACCTTGAGTAAGAAAGTTGAATTGTCAAATAAGTAGAAAAAGAGGTAGAAAAATGGCCTATAGAAGTATTAAAGTCGTAAAAGGTAATGGTGGTTTCGGCGGACCATTGGTGATTACACCTACCGATGCAAAGCATAAATTTCTCTATATTACTGGTGGCGGTGAAAAGCCTGAAATTGTTGATAAAATTGCAGAACTTACAGGCATGGAAGCTGTTAACGGCTTTCAAACGTCCATCCCAGATGAAGAAGTGGCTTTAGCTATTGTTGACTGCGGCGGGACTCTTCGTTGCGGTATCTATCCTAAAAAAGGTATTAAAACGATCAATATTGTCGCAACAGGGAAATCAGGCCCTCTGGCTCAATATATCACAGAGGATATTTATGTTTCTGCTGTCGGGTTGGAGCAAATTTCACCTGTTGAAGCAGATGAATCTGTGACAGAAGCAGCTTCGGAAGTAGTCGAAGAGGAAAGAACCAGTTATGATACCAGCAAGAAGATTACGGAACAGCGTGCTGAATCTAGTTTTATTGCCCGTATTGGTATGGGAGCTGGTAGAGTCGTTGCCATTTTCAATCAGGCTGCGCGTGATGCCATTCAAACGATGCTAAATACCATCCTTCCCTTCATGGCCTTTGTTTCCTTGATTATTGGTATCATTAATGGAACAGGCGTTGGTAATTGGCTGTCCCATGTCCTTAGCCCCTTGGCTGGGAATATTTGGGGATTAATCCTTCTCGGCTTTATATGTTCTTTGCCTTTCTTATCTCCGCTCTTAGGGCCTGGTGCTGTCATTTCCCAATTAGTTGGTGCTCTGATTGGTACCGAGATCGGTAAAGGAAATATTCCTCCCCAGATGGCTCTGCCAGCCCTATTTGCGATCAATACTCAAAATGGCTGTGACTTTATCCCTGTTGGTTTAGGTTTAGCGGAAGCAGAAGCGGAAACTGTTGAGGTCGGCGTGCCTTCCGTTCTCTATTCACGCTTTCTTAACGGCGTCCCTCGCGTTATCGTTGCCTGGGTAGCCAGTATTGGGCTTTATTGATAGCAGCAGTGATGAATAAATGTGGATCAATAGAGGAAATTATTATATATAATCAAGTGATTAGAAAGTGAGAAGCTATGTCAAAAATTTTTGAAACAAGAGTGATGGCAGTTGGTCCAGAAGCCCAAAGCATGGTAGAAGATGCCAATATGCTGATATTATTTGGCCAAGGAGCGCCGGCAGACTTAGCAGAATTCTGCTTTACAATTGATAATAAGAATCTTACTGGTAGCCTAAAGAGTGACGGGAAAGTTTTAATTGATGCGCAAGAGTATCGTATTACTGCAGTTGGAGATGTAGTTGAGACGAATCTCAAAAATTTAGGCCATATCACGATCTCCTTTGATGGTTCCAAAGAGAAAACCTTGCCAGGAACGCTTCACGTTGAAGGAGATAGTTTGCCTCAGTTGTCATCAGGAACGCTAGTGCAATTTTGGGATTAGTTTGGACAGCTGTTTAAGATAGGTAATTTAATATTGACGAAACGGCTGCCCCCTCCTGCCTTGAATAATCTATTCAAGGCAGGAGGGGGTTTTTGTGTAGAGGTTTTTGCAAATTTTTTTTGAAAAAAGATCTACTTTTTAATATGATGAAAGCGCTTTATAATCTAAGTAGATGGGGGAAAGAACGATGAAGGAAAGAGCTCGTGCCGTCTTAAATCGATTGCTAAATTCGCAGATACCGCTGACCATAAAGTATCTTTCAAATGAATTTGAGGTCAGCGAGAGAACGATTCGCAACGACCTTGCCGCAATTGATGAATCGTTGATACAGTGCCGGTTACCCTCGGTGAAAACCATCCGATCCAAAGGAGTGATGCTAAATTTAACAAGAGATGAAATCCAACAGCTAAAAGAATTTAATAAGGAGGACTGTTCATCATTTAAGTATTTAAGGCGAGAGGAGAGAGTGCTTGATTTAATTTTAGATATTGGCTTTGGAACAAGCCCCGTCTTTTTGACCAAGAAGGAGGAGACCTACCAGATTTCAAAATCTTCAATTGATGAAGATATCCGGCAGGTTCGAAAAAATTTGGCCCACTACCATGTCAAAGTTGTGAGCATTCCTAAGAAGGGTCTACAGTTTCAAGCTAAAGAGCAGTTTATCAGAACAATGCTTTTTTCGATATTAAGCTCAGCCTTATTGGAAGTCGATAGTGACAAAAAGGATATCGTTTTTAAATATATCAACCAGTCTCAGTTACAGTACTTAGATGATAGTTACAGTCGCTTTATATCAAAAGTGGAAGTCAGCCATTACCGAACGAATTTTAATCTGCTGGCTTATATATGGCTTGAGCGAATGAAACAAGGAAAGTATATTTCGGATACCGATAAACAAAGAGATTCTGAAATAGAAAAAACAGACCGCATTCAAAATTATATTAATGTGGTATCGGCTCACTTATATCCTGATGTTAATGCAGAGGAGAAAAAATACATTTATTTTCTCCTCAATACCCTAAAAAGAGAAGATGACTACCGCCCCTTCAACTGGCTGGACCTGCAGTTATTGACCCTGCAATTTATTCAATTTGTTGAAGACGGGACAGGGATTCCCTTTAATAAGAAGGAATTTCAGCTTCAAGAGGCTCTATATACTCATATGGTAGGTATGGTAGAGCGTATCAAGGGAGGTCTACAGCTCACGAATCCTCTGAAGGAAAAAATAAAACAAACCTACGGTCTCGTCTATCATGTCGTTGAAGAATTTCTAAAAAATGCAGAATATAAATTTGGCGGAAGTATTACAGATGATGAGATAGCCTTCCTAACAATACATTTTTCAACTGCTTTAAGTGAGCTTAATCAGGATAATAAATATTGGTACAGAGCAGTCGTTATTTGCAATCACGGTCTTGCTACGGGACGGCTGCTAGCAGAAAATCTGAAGGAATACTTCAATGTTGAAGTATTGGCGGTCTTAAGCAGCCGAGAAATCGATTTAGTTGAGAGGTTTGATGTAGATTTAGTTTTTTCGACAGTGGAACTTGACTATAGAGTCAAACCAACGATTATACTCGATTCTATCTTTAATGATGAAACCAAGTTACTCGTTCATAATTTTCTGGAGAATAATAGTCAATACCGACGATTAATATCTGTCAAGAGTGACTACACAGAAATGTTTCAGAACTTATTACGATTAATTGAAAGGCATTTAGGAGAGGTGAGTAAAGAGCTTTATGCTTGTCTCGAAGAGTTATTCAATCATAATAAGCTAAACATTAATAAGAGGGAGGTGCAGCCTATGATTCAAGATGTATTATCTGATGATAATATTTCATTTGAAAAAGAAACATTTACCTGGCAAGAAGCCATTGAAAGAGTGGCTAAGCCGCTGTTGAGCAAGGAGTTCATCACATATAACTATATACAGGCAATGATAGACAGTGTTGAGCAGTATGGCCCCTATATTGTGATTGGCCCCCATCTTGCCTTAGCTCATGCTAGACCAGAAGATGGGGCTCAAAAATTAGGCTTGAGTCTTTCCGTATTTGAAAAGCCGGTTGTTTTTGGCCACGAGTTTAATGATCCGGTACATGTCATATTTTGCCTATCTGCTACGGATTCTTATACGCATTTGAATGTTATGAAGAGTCTGGTCAATCTAATCAGGAAAGAGGATGACCTTAAGGCTCTAACAAGGGCGGCAGACCTAGAAACTGTTAAGGAAATCTTATTTAAAGAAAGAAGTGAGGAGGAAAAATAAGATGGCTAAGAATTTAAATATTTTATTTGTTTGTGGAGCTGGTTTAGGTTCCAGTTTTGCTGCTCAAATGGCAGCAGAAGATGTTCTGAATAAGTATGGTATTGACGCTAAACTGGATCATGTAGATATTTCAACAGCAGCATCAGTCGGACCGGATATTATTATTACGGCTCAAAATTTTGAAAAGCAATTCGCCCAGTTTTCAATTGATAAAGAAAAGACAGCGATTATCTTTTTAAAAAATATCGTGTCCAGTCAAGAAATAGAGGAGAAACTACTGCCTGTGCTTAAAGAACGTCATTTTATGTAATGACTCGTCTAAATGGAGGAAATAATTATGGGGATTATTAATTTTATCATCAATAATATTTTGACTCAGGCCTCAATTACCATCGCCTTAATCGCCATGCTCGGCCTGATTCTGCAGAAAAAATCAGTAGGGCAAATTATCTCAGGAACCTTAAAGACTCTCCTAGGTTTTCAAGTATTGAGCGCTGGTTCCAATATTATTGTTTCCAGTTTGACTTATTTTGGGAAGATTTTTCAGGCCGGATTTCATACACATGGGATCGTTCCTTCAATCGAAGCGATCAACGGTCAAGCCATGAATGATTTAGGCTTGGGTAGAGAGATTGCCTTAACTTTCCTTGCCATATTTGTTGTTAATGTTTTAATTGCTCGTTTTACTAAATGGAATTATATCTTTTTAACTGGGCAGGCCCTGCTTTGGATGGCAACCATGACAACGGTCTTTGGCTATTTTTCCGGCTTGCGTGGTTTTCTTCTCATCCTTATAGGCGGAGTCGTGGGTGGTATTTTTACAGTTGCTATGCCTGCTCTTGCTCAGCCGATTATCCGCAAGGTTACGGGAAATGATGATATCGCACTTGGACACTTTTGTACCATTGGCTATTTATTTGAAGCAGGAGTTGCTAAGTTATTTGGCGAACGTGGTGACCAGAAAAAATCCATCGAAGATATTGAAATGCCTAAATCTTTTGAGTTTTTACAAGATACTTATCTGTCTGTCATGGTGGTTATGGTTCCCTTGTATCTGATTACGGCGGCCTTTGCAGGAGCAGGAGCTGTTGACACAGGTAATCAAAATTATCTGATGTACGCATTTCTGCAGTCTATTCAGTTTGTTGTCGGTGTGTATGTCCTTCTTGCTGGTGTTCGCCTTCTTCTTGGTGAAATAGTACCGGCCTTCCGCGGTATTGCGATGAAGTTAGTGCCAGACGCTATTCCCGCTTTGGACTGTCCGGTTTTCTTCCCCTATTCGCCAAATGCTGTTATTCTTGGTTTTATCACAACAACGATTGGTACCGTCATAGCCATGTTTGTGCTTCCGATATTTGGTCTCGCCATGATTCTTCCCGGAATGCTAACAAACTTTTTTGCCGGCGGTACAGCAGGTATATTCGGAAATGCTGTAGGTGGCCGCAGGGGAGCTATCATTGGGGGAATTGCCCACGGCTTCTTCATCACTCTTTTGCCTGCCCTGCTAGTTACAGCATTTAGCTCCCTTGGTTTTGTGAATGCGACAGCTACCGATGTTGATACGGTTACAGCAGCTCTCTTGTACTACTGGCTATTAAGTCCGATTTTCAAAATGTTTTAACGCCCCTATCTGACATTAAAGGAGCTGGGTTGAAGAGGTGATTATACGATGTTTAAACTGTTTAAAAAAAGTCAAAAAACTACCGAAAGTACGAAGATTCAGTATTCAGAAGAAGAGCTAGAAAAATTTAATAAGGAGATTAATCAGCTATTAGCAGACCAAGAACAACATTTGGACGATGCTGACTATTTTGAAAAACTGGGGCTGCTCTATGATAAAGTTTCCAAGAAAGATGAGGCTATTGCTCACTTGGAAAAAAGCTTATCCATTAAGCTGACAATAGGGGAAGGCTATAAAAAACTCATGTCGCTCTATAACCAAAGGCGAAAAGAAGCTGCTATGGCCCACGATGATGAATTAATTGAATATTATATGGGTAAAATGGACGAAATGCGTAATATTGCCAAGAAAGTAACCCTAACAGCTAAGGAGGATTAAAAATGTATAAAACGTTAAAAGAGTTGACAGACTATGCTGATAAATTAAATATGACTGTAGGTGCATTTAATATGCATAACTTGGAAATGCTACCTGAAATGATCAGAGCCGCTAAAGAAACTGGCCTGCCTATTGTCATCCAAACTAGCGTAGATACAGCCAAATACATCGGCTATGATGTCATAGTCGCTGTTTGTAAGCAATTAGCAGCTAATAATCCGGTAGACGTGGCCTTACATCTGGATCATGCACGAGATTTTAAAGCTATTCAAGATGCGATAGCAGCTGGCTATTCCAGTGTTATGTTTGATGGTTCAAATCTTCCCTTTAAAGAGAATATCGCAAAAACTAAGGCCATTGTTGACTATGCCCATGCCAGGGGTGTCTCTGTAGAAGGAGAATTGGGAACAATCGGAGGAACCGAAGAAGGTATCTCTGTTTCTGAAGACGACAAAGAATATACCAGACCTAGCGATGCCATAAAATTTGTGGCTGAGACAGGAGTAGATGCTTTGGCCGTAGGGATCGGGACCAATCATGGCCAGTTCAAATCAAAAACAAATGTAAAAGTTCCCCTGCTTCAAAAAATTCACGAATCTGTTGAGGTTCCGCTTGTTATCCATGGCGGTACGGGTGTCAAAGAGGAAGATTACGCTGAGCTCATTAATAATGGGATCCGTAAATTTAATGTCGGTACAGAATTGCTTGTTAACTGGACACAGACAGCCAAGGATTATTTTGAAGCGACAGAGGTCAATAAATCGCTGCGTCATAATATCATTCCTTGTAATGAAAAGGTCAAGGAAATTGTAAAGCACAAGCTTCTGTTATTTATGAATGCTGATAGCCCTTTAAACTGAGGAAATCGTCATGAATAAATTCCTGATATTAATTGCAGGTCCCCCTGCTACAGGTAAAACCTATTTGGTCAAGAAGATCTTGGACATCCAACCTCAATTATACAAAATTACACCTGATGAATTAAAAGAAACTATTGCTGACAGTGTCGGTTTTAATAACTTAGAAGAGAAGGCACAGTTGGAACAAATCGTTTGGCAGTCTTTTTATCAGGCGATCGGTGCTTATATGATGGTTGGCCAAAAAATAATCCTTAGCGACTATCCATTTTCTGATAAGCAAAAGCCCCTCCTAGCTGACTTGGCCGCTAAATACGGTTACAATATCCTTACTGTAAGACTGGTTGCCGATTTTGACCTTCTGTGGGAACGCCGCTTTCAGCGTGACCGAGACTACAGCAGACACCTAAGTCATATCATGACTCACTATCACTATGGTGATGAGTTACTTCAGCGCGAATTAGCGGATAACCACATTACAAAAGATGAATTCCGAGATATCCTCAACAAAAGAGACTATAACCATTTTGAACTCGGTCAGGTAGTTGAATTTGATGTCAGTGACTTCGCAAAAGTTGATTACACTGATCTTTTGTCCTACCTTGTTAAACTATAATTTTAATTTACGGCCTCACTTTGGAAACCAAAACTATACGTCAGTGACACCAGTCTATCGGACAAAGTATTACTGCACTTTGGCCTCCTGTCTGTTTCTGATTTTCTTTGAAGTAGGGAATGCCAACTCTTTAACAAATAGAGGATGCTATCAGAGACTAAAAGTAGCCCCATTCGTTAAGATGGAGCTATTTTTGGAGATAATTAATATTCTTTCATCGTATGTCGTTTTCCTGCTGCAATAGCGTCGCTTTCTTCCATTTGAACAACTCGACTTTGGTTCGTGTTGGCAGGCATATTATCCATTGAGTACCAGTAGACATCAGCTGTCCCATCGCGAGCCACATAGACTATTCTATCTTGCTCTTGGTTTGGTTGTTCTTCATCTAATATTTTAGGGTCTTCTTGTGCTGGTTCTGACTGCACACTGGAGGAACTCTCTTGGATTGATGACGGCTGCTCTTGCGCTGCTATAGCAGTTGATGAAAAGTTTTCCTTTTCAGAAGAACTTTTTGAGGTTGTGGAGTACTTTGCTGAGTGACTAGTTGAAGTTGAATCATTGCTAAAAGCATTAAAGGCGATAATAGCCAATAAAGCTACTAATATGTAAGTGATTTTTTTCATAAAGCTCTCTCCCAATAAAATGTTAGCGTTTACGAAATTATTATACAAGTTCTTTTTTAATAAAACAATGGATTTTTAAGAAATTAACAGAAATATAACTGAAACATTACTAGAGGATGCAATTAAAAAGAGTATAAAAAGCCCCCTAGGTTTTATTCCTAGGGAGCCAGACCACTATAGATGTCACTTTGCTTGCTTCCCATCTAACTCTTTACCCAGTTTAATGATGTAATCTTTCAGATCCTCTTTAACTTGTGGATGCTGTAAGGCATAATCAATAGAGGTCTTCATAAAACCAAACTTATCTCCCACATCATAGCGGTTACCCCTAAACTCACGCGCAAAGACACGCTGAGTTTTATTCAAGGTATCGATAGCATCGGTCAGCTGAACCTCATTGCCTGCACCAGGCTCTTGGGTTTCTAGAATGCTGAAAATTTCTGGTGTCAGTAAGTAGCGTCCGATAATAGCTAAATCACTTGGAGCTTCATCCGGCTCTGGTTTTTCGACAAAGGTTTCTACCGAATAGAGACCTGCTTCTCCTTGTCCTTGTGGAGCAATCACACCGTAGGCAGATACTTCATCATGGGGAACTGGCATAACTGCAATAGTGGAGGCATGAGTTTCTTGATAATCGTCGATAAGCTGTTTCGTTAGAGGAACTGCCTTATCATCTGTAATATCCATGAGATCATCGCCCAGCATGACGACGAAGGGCTCATTACCGACAAAAGCCTTGGCTTGAAGCACAGCATCCCCTAGTCCGCGCGGATGGCTCTGACGGATAAAGTGGAGGTTGATTGCTGTAGTATCATTGACTAATTTAAGCAAATCAGTTTTGCCCTTTTGTTCCAGATTGTATTCTAGCTCAAAATTGGAATCAAAGTGATCCTCAATTGACCGTTTAGCTTTACCGGTTACGACTAAAATCTCCTCAATTCCAGATTTCAAGGCTTCCTCAACAATGAATTGAATTGTTGGCTTATCGACAATTGGCAGCATTTCTTTAGCCAGAGCTTTTGTAGCTGGCAAAAAACGAGTTCCCAAGCCTGCAGCTGGGATAACAGCTTTTCTAACTTTAGTCATCTTTTTTGTTTCCTTCTTAGATACTCTTTACTATTTAATGTTGTCTTCCTGCCACTCATTTTCTGAGCGGAGTTCATTGGACATCATGTTAAGGATGGATTCCTTAATATTTGCCCCCTCGTAGATAGCCTTGTAAATAGCTGCAGTGATAGGCATATAAACGCCCAACTGCTGGGACAATTCATAGGCAACCTTAGTAGTTGAAATCCCTTCAATTACCATTCCCATATTTCGCTCGACATCTTCTAATTTTTCACCGCGCCCAAGAGCGTCCCCAGCTCGCCAATTGCGTGAATGGACAGAAGTTCCCGTGACGATGAGGTCACCGACACCAGATAAGCCGCTGTAGGTCAGTGGATTGGCTCCCATCTTGACACCCAAGCGCGTGATTTCAGCCAGTCCGCGTGTAATGACAGCAGCTTTGGCGTTGTCGCCATATCCCATACCGTGTAGGGCTCCGGCCCCGACTGCAATAATATTTTTTAAAGCTCCGGCAGTTTCAACCCCGACCACATCCTGATTGGTATAGAGACGGAAGTAGCGATTGCTGAAAATCTCCTGTACATATCTAGCAGCATTGAGATCTTTTGAGGCTGCCGTAATAAGAGTCAGATCGCGAACGATTGTTTCTTCCGCATGACTGGGACCAGATACGACGACAATTTCACTGCGCAGTTCTGGTGGGATTTCCTCTTCCAGAATCGTAGACAAACGTTCGTGCGTGCCTGGCTCAAGTCCCTTGGAAGCATGCATGATAACCACCTTGTGATCCAGCAGTTCAGCGACTTGTATTGCTACTAGGCGGGTAACCTTAGTCGGTACCACAAAGAGAATAGCATCAACAGCCTCTAAAGCCTCTTTTAAGTCTTTGTAGGCTTTAATTCTTTCATCCAAGACTATATCTTTGAAGTAGAGGGTGTTCATATGTTTGGTATTAATTTCATCAATCTGTTCTGGGATATTGCCCCAAATGCGGACCTCATGCCCGTTGTCATTAAGAACCTGAGCGAGGGCAGTCCCCCATGACCCCGGCCCTAAAACAGCGACTTTTTGTTTTGTCATAATAGGTCTCCATATCATAATATCGCTCTCATTATATCATAAAATAAGGGAAAAAGAGAGGTTAAGCGCAAATAGAAAACTTGCTTTTAACCGCTGTCAGCCCGTGATATAAGGAGGCTTGAAGCGATGAAGTAGCTAGGTTTTTATTTTCTATTGCGAATATAGTATAATAAGTGCTAGCAATTATACGAGGTGAACCATGTCAAAAATTCGTGGCTTTGAACTTATCAGCCAATATACTGATGAAAAATTACTGCCCAAGCGAGCGACAGCCCATGCAGCTGGTTATGATTTAAAAGTAGCGGAGACAGTAGAAATTCCGGCTGGTGCTATTGCTTTAGTGCCCACAGGGGTCAAGGCCTATATGCAGCCGAGAGAAGTCCTTTATCTTTATGATCGCTCTTCTAATCCGCGTAAAAAGGGCTTAGTGCTCATCAATTCAGTTGGTGTTATCGATGGCGACTACTATAACAACCCTAATAATGAAGGGCATATCTTTGCTCAGATGCAAAATATCGGTGATCAACCAGTAACCCTCGAAATCGGTGAGCGTATTGTCCAAGCTGTCTTTGTCCCTTTCTTGATTGCTGATGGTGATCAAGCTGATGGTCTACGAACAGGGGGCTTCGGTTCGACAGGCCAGTGAACTTTTGTCATGATAAACTAGATTTATCTGGTGCTCAAAATGATAGCGATAACCATCTGAATTGATATAAAATAAAGATGGTACAAGAAAAAGGAGATCTACCATAGCAAAGAAAAAATCAAGTTTCGTCTGTCAGGAATGTGGCTATAACTCTCCTAAATATTTAGGACGCTGCCCTAATTGTGGCAGCTGGTCCTCTTTTGTGGAGGAAGTTGAGGCCCCAGAAGTTAAGAACGCTAGAGTCAGTTTAACAGGTGAAAAAACAAAACCGACCAAGTTAAAAGATGTCTCTTCTATTGATTATGCCAGAATCAAGACGAGTATGGGGGAGTTTAACCGAGTTCTTGGTGGCGGTGTGGTGCCCGGCAGTCTGGTTCTTATCGGTGGAGATCCCGGTATCGGGAAATCAACTCTCTTGCTGCAGGTCTCGACTCAGTTGGCCAATAAGGGAACGGTACTCTATGTTTCTGGGGAAGAATCGGCCGAGCAAATCAAGCTGCGCAGTGAGCGCCTAGGCCATATTGACAATGAATTTTACATCTACGCTGAAACTAATATGCAACATATTCGCTCTGAAATCGAGCGTCTGAAGCCGGATTTTCTGATTATCGACTCTATCCAGACGGTTATGAGTCCTGAAATTACCAGTGTTCAAGGTTCCGTTTCTCAGGTGCGGGAGGTGACAGCTGAGCTTATGCAGCTGGCCAAGAGCAATAATATCGCCACCTTTATCGTGGGTCATGTGACCAAGGAAGGAACTCTGGCTGGTCCGCGGATGCTGGAACATATGGTCGATACAGTTCTCTATTTTGAAGGGGAGCGCCACCATACCTTTCGGATTTTACGGGCGGTGAAAAACCGTTTTGGCTCCACCAATGAGATTGGTATTTTTGAAATGCAGACGGGTGGCCTAGTCGAGGTCCTCAACCCTAGTCAGCTCTTCTTGGAAGAGCGCTTGGACGGGGCGACAGGCTCGGCTATTGTCGTCACCATGGAAGGGACACGCCCGATTTTAGCTGAGGTTCAAGCCTTAGTCACACCGACGGTTTTTGGCAATGCCAAGCGGACAACGACTGGTTTAGATTTCAATAGGGTCAGTTTAATCATGGCTGTTTTGGAGAAGCGCTGTGGTCTCCTCCTGCAAAATCAAGATGCCTATCTCAAGTCAGCTGGTGGGGTCAAGCTGGACGAGCCAGCCATTGATCTGGCGGTGGCAGTCGCCATTGCCTCCTCCTACAAGGAAGCACCGACCAATGCTCAGGATGCCTTCATCGGTGAAATCGGTCTGACAGGAGAAATTCGCCGTGTCAATCGAATTGAGCAGCGCATCAATGAGGCTGCCAAGCTTGGATTCACCAAAGTTTACGTTCCTAAAAATGCACTCCATGATGTCACAACTCCTAAAACGATAGAAGTTATCGGTGTATCAACTGTTGGAGAAGTTCTACAGAAAGTTTTTAAATAGATGAAACAACTAGACGACAAGGATATTGTCTACGGTGTACATACCGTAACGGAAAGCCTGCAGGCTAACACTGGTAATAAACTCTACATTCAAGATGATCTGCGTGGCAAAAATGTGGATAAAATTAAAGACCTAGCAGCTGAGAAAAAGGTCTCTGTCTCTTGGACGCCCAAGAAAAGTTTAAATGAGATGACAGGCGGGGCGGTTCATCAAGGATTTGTCCTGCGTGTGTCTGAATTCGCCTATACTGACTTAGCTGATATTTTAAAAGAAGCAGATCAGCAGAACAATCCCCTTATCCTTATCTTGGATGGACTTAACGACCCTCATAATTTTGGCTCTATCCTGCGGACAGCTGATGCAACCAATGTGACCGGCATCATCATTCCCAAACATCGGGCGGTTGGTGTCACTCCGGTTGTTGCCAAGACCTCGACGGGCGCAGCTGAACATGTTCCGGTTGCTCGTGTGACTAATCTCAGTCAAACTATTGATCAGCTTAAAGGGCAAGGGTTTTGGGTTTTTGGCACTGACATGGATGGAACGCCTGCCCACAGATGGAATACAGCTGGCAAGCTAGTCTTGATTATCGGCAATGAAGGCAGGGGTATCTCTGCTAATATTAAGAAGCAGGTAGACGAGATGGTTACCATCCCTATGACAGGCCATGTCCAAAGCCTGAATGCCAGCGTGGCTGCAGCCATTCTCATGTATGAGGTTTTCAGAAATAAATTATGATCAAAAATAAATTATGATCAAAAGAGATTGTCAGCAGATATTAGAGGTCAGTCGAAGGATTAGATCAATTGATGGATGATGGTAAAGTTATCATGGAATTTTGTTTTGGTTTATTTTATCTACTTTGCTAATATTGCTTACCGACTTTAACAAGGAGGTGCTATGGTCAGAAGAAAAATTTTAATGGTTGATGGCTACAATATGATTGCCTTTTGGCAGGAGACGCGACAGCTCTTTAAAACCAACCAATTGGATGCCGCTAGAAATATCCTTCTGAGTAAACTTAGCCATTATGCCAGTTTTGAAGCTATTGAAATTATCTGTGTTTTTGATGCCCAATATGTTCCAGGCAGCCGACAACGCTATGATGATTATCAATTGACCGTTGTTTTTACTCAGGAAGATGAGACAGCTGATTCCTATATTGAGCGGACAGCTGCTGAACTTAATACACGACTTAATCTTGTTGAAGTCGCGACCAGTGACCTCAATGAACAGTGGACAATTTTCTCACAAGGAGCCCTACGGGTTTCGGCGCGCGAATTAGAAGAGCGAGTCAGTGTTGTTAAATCAAACCTAGACCAGCTGTCCAAAGATATTGAATTGTATACCCCCCGCCTAGGATCCTTTGACGAAAAGCAGTTGGACCAGCTTCAAGGCCTCCTAGACGATTTATAACGCATTCAGGTGGGCAAGGCCTCCCTTTTTTGATATAATAATTCACGTTATACTTTTAGGGAGATGGCAATGACGTTTAAGATTATTACAGATTCGACAGCTGATTTAAATGAAGACTGGGCTAACCAGCAGGATATTGACATTCTAGGGTTAACAATTACCCTAGACGGCAAGGACTACCCAACCGTTGGTACTGACCGCATAACCAGTGACGTTTTACTGGAGTCTATGCAAAATGGCGGTCAGCCGACGACTAGTCAGGTCAATGTTGGCCAATTTGAAGCTGCTTTTCGCAAATACGCTGAAGAGAGGCGGCCAGTTCTTTATTTAGCATTCTCATCTCTTTTTTCTGGGACTTATCAGAGTAGCTTGATAGCACGTGATTTAGTTTTAGAAGATTATCCAGATGCGTGTATTGAAATTGTTGATACGAGAGCTGCAGCCGGTGGAGAAGGCTATCTTTCTATCCTTGCAGCTCAAATGCGTAACCAAGGGGCTAGCCTTGAGGAGGTCAAGGCCGCAGTCTCTCATATTATTCCGCGGCTCCGGACTTACTTTCTTGTCGATGACCTCTACCATCTCATGCGCGGCGGCCGTCTGTCTAAGAGTTCTGCGCTTCTTGGCAGTCTCGTAAATATTAAGCCCCTCCTATGGTTGGACGCTGAAGGGAAGCTAGTACCTCTAGCCAAGTTGCGTGGCCGTAAAAAGGGGATGAAGGAAATGGTCAACCGGTCGCTTCAAGATGTTGAGACCAATACCGCTATTGTTGCCTACGCTAATGACGAAGCAGGAGCTGAGTCCCTTAAAGCACAGTTATTAGAAAGTCCATCAATTTCTGAAGTACTTATGATGCCGCTGGGGCCAGTCATCTCGGCCCATGTTGGCCCGAATACCTTAGCCATATTTACGATCGGCCATGAGCCTCGCTAGGCGGATCAGTACAGGAAACTTTTTCGATGACGAAATGCCTTAGCCTGATTTGTAAACGGTGAACTTTAATCATAAAAAACTTCAAGTTCTTGAACTACAATGCTCAGGAGCTTATTTTTTTACGAACATGACCTTGTAGAATTACTCTTGTTATGTTATCATGGTACAAAATTTAAGTAAAAATTTTAACGGAGCTTTAAGGAAGAAAAGAATGTTATAGCAAATGTAAAAACTGCGCAAGGCTATTAGATTAGTTTGGAATGATGGTCTTTACTGAAATCTTCACATGAAGGCTGGGTTGCTGCTGATCTTAATGAAGATTTGGCTGTCTGCTCTAATTGATGTCATTATACTCATCAATTTCCGTATCCTAATCTATGTCATGCTTGCTCATAAAACCATTCACTCAGACGAAAACTCACTGCAAAATGGAGATACTATGAAAATATTTTTAGAAAAACTCAAATGGATTGGTCTTGCTCTTGGCCTCTTTCTGGCCGAGCAGGCAGGAGTATTTGTTATTAGTTTTGCGGCTGTTGTTAAAACAATAGCAAAACATGGTCGACAAGCCGATCCCAGTCATCTTTTACCGGCTGGCCCAATTGGTGTTGGTCTAGCTGTCTTAGTGGAGTTAGGAGCTCTAGCCCTGGCCGTTTGGCTCCTTTATAGGTGGGATTTTATTAAGAAGAAAGGGTTGAACTGGAAAATCTTAGTTTTTGGTCTTATTCTTGCTTATGCTTTAGTGCTAGGGATTGAGCAGGTGGCTAGTTTTATCATGCAGCTGGAAGATAAGACCAATACTTCTAACCAACAGGCTGTGGAAAGTATGCTGTCCTACGTTCCAGCTTTCTTTATGATTATTGCGGTGGCTATCACAGCACCAGTTATTGAAGAATTAATTTTTCGTGGCTTTATTCAGCAAAAGCTCTTTCGCAATCCTTGGCTTGGCTATCTCTTTGGTAGTCTAGCATTTGGTTTGGCGCATACTCCTGATTCTTGGGGAGCAGCACTGGCTTACATTGGTATGGGAGCTGTTATAGGCTTCTTTGCCTTTAAATATAAACGGCTAGAGTATGGTATTGCCCTGCACATCCTCAATAATTTTATTTCTGTTTTAATCATGTACCAAATGATTAGCCTTCCTTGGTAGGTCAAGTTAGTAATTAAAATTGGCGGTTGGATTACCTATGGGAGGTAAGGGCTTGGTCTTTGGTTTTGTAGCGATGCAATCCAAGCGGGTTGAATATAGCATCGCTATCCACATATTTATGAATGCCTACGCTTCCTTCATCATGATTTTGATGACCTTAGGTCAATAAGGCTTAAAGAAATAAGGTGAAAGGCGTACGTCCGACTGAGCGGGCTAGATGTAATTGATAACCGGCACAATCCTAGACTCTATCGCATTGATATTTTCCTATTCATTCCAATCTTTACCAGATGCTGACCTGATGGTAGGATTTTTATAGAAATACTAAAACTCCTCAGAAATCAATATTTCTGAGGAGTTTTGCTAGAAAATTAAAATAGACAAAGCGAGTCTTAGTTAAATTTGCTGTCCCTGACTAAGATTCTGTACACTGGCTAGGACAGTTTGTGTAACAATACTCATGGCTTGATCCTTAGGCAAGCCATGCTTGACCCCAGCCAGAGCTGTGAAAGTATCAAAATTCTTCTCAGCAATTTCAAATGTAGATCCGAAACTATCGGTGATAGTTTTAGCTAAGTCCCAGACTTGCTCATCGACCTCCTGATTAGCGCAGATGGCCGTGGTACTTTGCAAAATCTGAGCATTAATATTAGGCATAATCCGAATCAGAGGCAGGCTAGAGTCGGTTAACTCGGCCAAACGCTTTAGGTTACTTCCAGCTGCCATGACATGATGGGTTGATGAAAGTCCAAGGGTGCAAGAACGGTGGGCAAGCCATGAGGCTTGATTCCTAAGATGATGAAGTTAGCCTCCGTAACTAGAACTGTTTGATTTGGCAAGGCTCGGACGCCCAATTGTTCAGTTTGACGGGCTGTTTTTTGAGGGTTCTGTCCGGCTACTATAATATCAAAGTCAGTTTTATCTAAGCCTTTGATGGTGGCAGTTGCCATTTTTCAAGGCCGATAAATCCAATCGCAGCCCGTAGACCAACACCAGATGCGTTAGCAAAGTCCCTTTCTTTAATAGTTTTTGATCAGATCAACTGTTGAGCGATCCAACTTTTTGATAATAGCTTGCAAGAAAGCCTGTGCTTGGCAAAAATCGTCTATATTGTAGAGAGTTTGGTGGGAGTGAATATAGCGGGCACAAACACCAATGGTAGTTGAAGGCACTCCGCTATTTTGCAGGTGGGCAGCTCCAGCATCAGTGCCGCCTTTGGCTGCATAGTACTGGTACTTAATACCAGCCTCCTCGGCAGTCGTTAAGAGAAAGTCACGCATGTTTCGCAGCATGATATGTCCGGGGTCATAAAAACGAATCAAGGTACCATCGCCGATTTTACCCTGATCACCATAAACATCGCCTGCAGGTGAGCAATCAACGGCAAAAAAGAGTTCAGGGTCAAACTGGGTCGTTGAAACATGGGCTCCGCGCAGGCCAACTTCCTCTTGAACATTGGCGCCAGCAATCAGGGTATTGTCCAGCTGGCTTGCTTTCAGACTGTCTAAGAGCTCAGTCACCATGAGAATTCCATAGCGATTATCCCAAGCCTTGCTGATGACGTTTTTCCGATTGGCTGTCAGGATTGCTTGACTGTCTGGCACAATAATGTCACCAGGAGTAATGCCGAAGCTGTAAACCTCACTTTTATCACTAAAGCCCCCATCAAAGATAATATCAGCAACTGCTGGCAGGCTGGCCTGACCATTTTGTCCTCGCAAGAAATGTGGCGGAAGGGATCCCGAAATAATAGGCAGGTTCTGACCCGAGCGCGTGATTAAAGTAAAACGCTGCGAGGAGAGGACCAGTGGATTCCATCCTCCTATGGCAACAGCCCTCAGGGTACCGTCTTCCTTAATGTCACTGACCATAAAGCCGACTTCGTCCATGTGGGCAGCCACCATGACTCGCGGAGCATCAGAGCTTGTACTTTCTTTAATCCCAAAAAGTCCTCCAAGCCCGTCAGTTTCAATTCTATCAACATGAGGTTCGATAGCCTGACGCAGGTAGTCTCTCACTTGACCTTCATGGCCAGCCAAACCTTTAAGATTTGTTACTTCTTGAATTTTTGTAAATAAGTCTGTCATTGCGTCCTCACTTTCTTAGTCTTATTTTAGCATAAAGCTAGTTGGATGGCTGTCCTTGTCCGATTCTGCCTGTCGCCAAAGGCCCTTATTTATGATAAAATGAAAGGCATGAAACATAAGAAATTACTGCTAACAACGGGTCTGGCAGGTCTAGCTGGATTGACAGCTCTGGGCTATGGTCTGCAACAAAAGATGGCTGACCGTAAGCAGGCCCGCATTGTAGCTGAAATCCGCGCTTATTTTAGTAAAATGGGGGACATTCAGGTTCTCTATATCAAGGATTATGAGACACAAGGTGCCAGTTTATCGGGCGGTCTGGTCTTTGAAGATGGCCGCGTCCTTGATTTTATCTATGATGACGGCCATATTTCCTACAGCGAGGATCAAGAAAATGCTTAAACCAGAAACTTACGAAGAATTAGCTGCTTATTTAGAACAAGACGGCCGTTTTGTCTTCTTATTCACAGCGGATTGGTGCCCCGATTGCCAGTTTCTCTATCCTTTTTTGGATGAGCTAGAAGCCGATAATCCCCATGTCACCTTTGTTCAAGTAGACCGCGATGCCTTTATGCCTCTAGCCCAAAAGTGGGAAATCTTTGGGATTCCTAGTTTGATTGTCATTGAAAATGGTCAGGAAATCGGACGCCTAGTCAATAAACTCAGAAAAACCAAAGAGGAAATCAATCAGTTTTTAGCCAGTTTCAAGTGAGGGAAAAGAAGAAATATGATTTATGCCTATAATAAAGAACAAGTCGGCGATGTTTTGATGGTGATCTTGCAAGACACTAAGGATGTTAAACGTGAGGTTGAGCGCAAGGGAAAGGTGGCGCGTGTCTTTGAGACGGCAACTAATAAGACCCTAGCCTGGAATATTTTTGAAGCTTCTAGCCTCATTCAACTTGATGCAAATGGTCAAGTTTTTCCATCAGCTACTGATGTAGAAGTCTTAAACAATGAGTTGAAAAAAGAAGGCTTCACGGCAGCTCTCGAAGTGACTCTTAGCCCAGTTTTTGTTGTAGGGCAAATCAAGGAAATGGAAGCTCATCCGGACAGTGACCATCTTAACATCTGCCAAGTACAGATTGCGTCTGACCAAACTGTTCAAATCGTAGCGGGTGCCCCCAATGCAGCGGTCGGTCTTAAAACGATCGTAGCCCTTCCAGGCGCCATGATGCCAAGCGGTAGCCTTATCTTCTCAGGCAAGCTCCGTGGTGTTGAGAGCTACGGCATGATGTGCGCTCCGCGGGAATTAGCCTTGCCAAACGCTCCGCAAAAGCGTGGAATTATTGAATTGGATGAGAATGCTTCTATCGGTGAGCGTTTTGATCCGATGAAACATTGGAAAGGGTAAGGTCAAATATTAGATTGAAAAAGGAGATCTCAATTGCTGGAATATAAAAACAGCTCGAGGTCTTTTTGTCTAGGCTTAATGTCAATCAATTGTAGTAATCTATATCTTAATTCAGGGAGTGGGACTCAATCAGTAAATCGTTGTAAAATCACGATTTTGATTTTCCTCGCTCTCTTATTTTAAGACTCAGGCCTTTGCCACTTTCTTGTTTTTAGGTGGCAGCCTATCCCCAGACTGCCAAACTCTACTGGTCCGGGGGGATCTTTGGAAGTTGGAGATAAGATGAACTAACGTTCATAGAATTGGATATCCTCCACTCCAACAGTTCCCTAAACTGTTGGAGTTTTCACTTGCGTGGTCGTTAAACAGTCCAGTGGACTGTTTAAGGGGGTGCCTAAAGACAGGGGGGACCACCAATCAGCAGTGGTTCATTGGTGCTAAAGCACCTAATGAACTGTGCAGGGGTAAGACTTCTTGGCATAGTCAACTAGTCTTACTCCCAACCACTGCGTCGATCTGGTAAATCTAGGATAATGCTAACGAGTCTGGACTTTTGTTCCAGACTCTATTTGTATGTTCAAAATAAAAAGTATCTTAGCTCTGAACTTCTTAAAGGTCTTTGTATTTTCAGATTTTTAATTTGACATATTAAATAGAAAAAATATGACTCAATTAGCGACAATAAATAAAAAAATATGACACTAAATAAAAAAATATGAAAAAATATGTTGAAATCGCTTTCTTTTAGTGCTAAAATATAGGCGAAATTAATAAATAGGAGGAAAGATATGAAATTAGCGACAAGGATTAATTCCTATCTGAGAATTGATGGTTATAATTTGGAAAAAACTTTTTCAGACTTTGAAACTGCTGGTCTAGGTTATGTTGATCTCAATTATCCAGAGCATACTAAGGGGATTTCGTCTGAAGAAATGAAGAAACTTTTAGACAAGCATAACCTTATTTTGAATGGACTGGCGCTTAGGTTTCGAGGTGATTTTATTAATGGTGAACTAGGCAACGCAGATCCTACTGTTGCAGCTAAGGCACGCCAGTTGTGTAAGGATGCAGCCGATTATTGCCGAGCAATAGGCGGAGAGGTTATCACTATTTGGTTGGGGTTTGATGGGTTCGACTACAGCTTTCAAATCAACTATCACAAGGTTTGGAATCAGTTAGTAAAGGCTTATCAAGAAATTTGTGATTATGCTCCAGATTTGAAAATTAGCATTGAATATAAACCCTATGAAGAAAGAGCTTACGCTTTTGTCGACAGCATGGGAATAACGGGAATGCTGCTAAGCGAAGTGAATCGTGAGAATATCGGTGTTACTCTGGATTACTGCCATATGCTTATGAAACATGAAAATCCAGCTTTTGCCGCAGATATTTTTGGCAGTCGGGGGCAGCTGTATGGTATCCATGCAAATGATGGCTATGGTGTTGCTGATGACGGCCTGATGATTGGAACAGCATCACCCTTTAAAACCTTGGAACTTTTGTACTACCTGAAAAAGCATGATTATCAGGGAGTCGTCTATTTTGATACTTTCCCAGTTATTGAACCTGCAGTAGAAGAGGCAGAAAGAAATGTGGCTATGATTACCTATATGGATCAGTTAATTGACACAGTCGGAATGGACCATATCCAAAATATTATCGATAAAAATGATGCTATTGCAGCTAATAAATTAATGTTAACGTTCTTAAAAGGAACCAAAGACTAGGGAGGTGATTACTATGGCGGATTACAAAGCAACTGCAAAAGGGATTCTAGAGAATATTGGCGGACCAGAAAATATCTCTAATATGACCCACTGTGCTACACGGTTACGCCTAAACTTGAAAGACCCATCCAAGGCAGATGATGCTGCTGTTAAAGCTGTAGATGGTGTTGTGGATGTTGTCAATAAGGCTGGGCAGTATCAGATATTGATTGGTACAGAAGTACCACATGTTTATGACGAATTTGAGATACTCGTAAAAGGCAATACAGAGAATTCTTTGGAAGAATCATCAGGTCAAGGTGGCAGTATTATCAGTAAGATTTTTTCTGCTATATCAGGAATTTTTGCACCCTTACTGCCGGCTTTAGCTGGATCAGGAATTTTACGCGGCCTGCTTATTTTAAGTGTCCAATTGGGCTGGATTAGTGATAAAAGCGGTACCTACAGCATTTTGTTTGCTGCCTCTATGGCAGTCTTCTACTTTCTTCCTGTCTTGCTCGCCTTTTCTTCTGCACGACGTTTCGGAGCCAGTCCCTACATTTCAGCCTTAATTGGAGCTGCTTTATTACATCCGGATTTTTTATCCTTGCTAGGAAAGACAGGTAATGGTGCTACGACGAGTTTTTTTGGAATTCCAGTTGTCTTGATGAATTACAACTCAACGGTTGTTCCTATTATACTTGCGATTTGGGCTTACTCTTACCTCTATAAGTGGTTAGACAAGCATATTCCAGAAACACTTAAGCTTGTTCTGATTCCTTTGGTGTCTCTAGCTATTATGGTGCCCTTAACCGTTATTGTTATTGGTCCGATTGGCGTATACAGTGGTGAAGGAATTGCTAATGTTGTTAATTGGTTAATTGAACGCAGTGGTGTACTGACAGGTATCCTTGTTGGCGGTGGCTGGAGCGTCTTGGTCAGCTTTGGTATCCATTGGGCAGTCAACCCTATTATGATTAATAATATTTCTCAAAACGGCTATGATTATATCTGTCCTCTGACCTTTGCCTGTAACTTTGCTGTTATTGGAACGGCCTTTGGAGTTTGGCTCAAGGCAAGAAATAAAAACCTTAAAAATTTTGCGATGACAGGCGTCATTACCATTGCATTATCAGCAATTATTGAGCCTACCCTATTTGGCATGCTTGTAAAAAACAAAAAACTGTTTTTGGCACAAATTATTGCAGGTGCAGCTGGCGGAGCTTATCTAGGTTTGACTAAAGTTGTTACCAACGCTTTTGTGTTCGGCAGTGTAACAACCTTCCCTGCATTTATCGAAAGCAATGCCAATGTTATTAATGGTGTTATCGGTCTAGGGATTTCTGTTCTTGTTGGTGCCGTTCTTGGTTTTGTTTTCACAAGTAGAGATGACCAGCTAGCTTAGACGACTGCATGAAATAATTTTCTGAATATGGTATCATTATTACCAAAATAAAGGTAGATAATAAGATGATTCCATACGAAAGACAACAAAAAATATTAAGCTTGTTAAAGGATACTGAATTAGTCAAATTTGATGAGATTCAATCCGTATTTCCACACGTTTCTTCCTCAACACTGCGGCGCGATTTAAAAGAGCTTGAAAAGAACAATAAAATTGAATATTTATCAGGCGGTGCTATTAAATTAATGTCAACTGTGGGAGAGATTCCAATCACAATGCGCAATACGCTTCATGGTGATAAAAAAGATAAAATCGCTAACCTAGCGGCTAAACGAATTCACGATGGCGATGTTATCTATCTCGATTCTGGCTCGACATGCTCAGTATTGTTTAGAAAAATTCTAAATAAGAGGATTACAATCTACACGACCAATACTGATTTATTCGCACTTGCTGACAGTGTTGTAGCGGAAGTCATTATCTTAGGAGGCCAATTTAATCCGATAAACTCCTCAGTAAGTGGTGCATTAACTGAAACGAACCTGAGGAGTATCTATTTCGGTAAATCTTTTTTAGGGGTTAATGGTGTTGATGAAAAATTTGGGGTAACAACTCCGACACTTGTCGAAGCAACTAAAAAGAAGATAGTACGGGAACATTCCGATGAAGTTTATCTCCTGTGTGATAGCACTAAATTTCATAATTTATCCAATGTCAAGGCTTTTGATCTAAAGGATGTCACGGTCATATCAGATCGCTGGGATGATAGTCTTGGAAAGGTTACCTCTATGATAGCAGCTGATTAATGTTATTAATTAATAATAAGTAAGGTTCTGTATCTGTTTCTTCTGGAAAATCAAATGCTAGAATTGAGACCTCAGGAGACAAATCGCCATTGTTTATTTTTAGCGGGCGAGCTAGTAAAGAAGCAAGGCAGACTGCCTATAGCGGCTGCCTTTAGTTAGTGGGATACTTGAAGCCTAGGCGGTAACCCAAAGTGGTTTCTTTTTGGATCGCTTGATCTCTTTAAGTTATTACCTTGCCTAGTCTGATAGGATCTTCTTTGAGTGCAAGAACCTGTGTTTTATAAATGCAGACTGCCTTCGGATATAAAGTTTTTAGAGATTGTGCTGTATCTGTAGCGATTTTCTTAATTTTTGTCGTATCGTTTAACCGCTTAAATGTCTTATGGAGGAGGATGCTATGACGAAATTATTGTGTCCCAGCATGATGTGTGCAGATTTTGGCCATTTACAAAAAGAAGTTGAAAATCTGAATCGTGCTGATGTGGATATCTACCACTGTGATATTATGGACGGTGAATTTGTTCCTAATATAACCATGGGAATTAATGATATTAAAGCCATTAGAAAATACACCGATAAATTAATTGACTGTCACTTAATGATTGAAAATCCTGGAAATAAAGTGGATTGGTTTATTGATGCAGGTGTAGATTTGATCTATATTCACCCAGAAAGTGAACGTTACGTAGTGAAAACACTCAGCCATATCAAGGATAGTGGAAAATTAACTGGCCTAGCGCTAAATCCCGATACAAGTGTTGAAACAGTCGGTGAAATGCTAGAATTAGTTGACTACCTGCTGGTTATGACAGTTAATCCAGGATTTGCAGGCCAGAAATTTATTGATTTTACTAAGAAAAAGATAAAAAGGCTGGTTGATTTAAAGTCGGACTACCATTATAAGATTATGATTGATGGTGCTTGTAGTCCAGCTATTATCGAAGAATTAAGTGCCCTTGGAGCCGACGGGTTCATCTTAGGCACCAGCGCCTTATTTGGCAAGGAAAAACCTTACGCAGAGATAGTAAAGGAATTACACAAGTTATGAAAATTGGTATTGGAAATGATCATGTCGCTGTAGGATATAAACAGGCTCTTAAGGCTTATATTGAGGATAAGTACGGCTATGAAGTTGTCAACTATGGGACAGACAGTACAGAGCGATTTCATTATCCTGAATCTGGGAAAGCTGTGGCTGAAGCCGTAGCTTCCAATAAGATCGATAAGGGAATCCTAATTTGTGGTACTGGTGTTGGCATTGGTATTTCGGCAAACAAGATCAAAGGCATTCGCTGTGTCATTTGCAGCGAGCCTTATTCAGCTAAATTGTCCCGCCAGCATAATGATACAAACGTCTTGGCTTTTGGCTCCCGCGTAGTCGGATTAGAAGTAGCAAAGATGATTGTGGATGAATGGCTCACGGCAGAGTATGAAGGAGGACGTCATCAAGTGAGGTTGGATATGATTTCTGATATTGAAAATCAGGGAAATATAGATTAAGAGTAATGTACAAAAGTATTTAAATTTTTTTCGGTTTTTATTATTTTTTCATCTCTTTTACGAATAAATAAGGTGAGGAGGTGAAATGATGTATAATAAAGTCATTCTTATCGGCCGCTTAGTTGCTGCCCCCGAGATGATTAAAACATCCTCGGATAAATCAGTTACCCATGTGACTTTGGCTGTTAACCGACGTTTCAAGTCGCAAGACGGTGAGCGTCAGGCGGATTTTATCAATATCGTCTTATGGGGAAAACTAGCTGAAACGCTGGTTTCCTACGCCAACAAGGGCAGTTTGCTGTCTCTTGATGGTGAGATACGCACACGCCGTTACGATAAAGATGGTCAAACTCGCTATGTAACTGAGGTTCTAGCCCAGTCTTTCCAGCTCCTAGAAAGTCGGGCTCAGCGTGCCGTACGTGAAAATAATACGGCTAGTGACTTAGCGGATCTTATCCTTGAGGAAGAAGAGCTTCCCTTTTAGGTCTGACGTATCCTTATCCTAATACTCAAAGAGTATCAAGCAACTTTCACATCCATATAACTCCAGGGTCTGAAGTAAAACTCCTGCTTCAGGCCTTTTTTGCCTTGGTAAGGAAGAATCTCAAACAAGAAAATGTTATAATAGGAATGATATTAAGAATGCAAACGGATAAAAAACAAAATGGGAGGTCAGCTCATGAAAATTATCTTCAGTGATATTGATGGAACGTTACTTAACCAATATCATGCTGTAACGCCGGCTACACAGGAAGCTATCAGAGCTTGTGTTGCTAAGGGGCTTTATTTTGTACCAGTATCGGCCCGTATGCCAGAAGCTATTCGCCCTATTATGGCAGCAATTGGGGTTAATAGCCCCTTGATCGCTTACAATGGAGCTTTACTTCAGACTGAAGATGGTAGGACTATTGCGTCCAAATCTCTTCCTATGGCAGAGGCGATTGCTATTGCTCAAACGATTGAAAATATAGCTAAGGACTTAGCTTGGAATATTTATTCTTATCAGGATTGGTTCTCCTCTTATCAAGCACACGATTTAGTCGAAAACGAAGAAGTTGTGGTCGGGCTTAAATCGCAAGCAAGCCAGCTTTCTGAACTTACCCATATTCAGGAAGCTCATAAGGTCTTGGTCATGTGCCCGCCAGAAAAAACCGATGCTGTGTTACAAGAACTTAAAAACTCCTATCCCAGCTTATCGATTGCCAAATCTCTGCCCCATTTGATTGAAGTTATGGCAGCTGGTATTGATAAGGGGCAGGCAATCACGGCTCTTTGTGCCTACTATCAAGTCCCTAAAGCTGAAACGATGGCCTTTGGTGACAATTATAATGATTTGGAAATGCTAGAGACAGTGGGTCAAGGGGTTGTTATGGGGAATGCTCCTGAGCCTTTGCAAAAACGTATAGGCAGAGTGACATTGGATCATAACCATGATGGTATTGCTAAAGTTTTAAGAGAAGAAATACTGTAGGTGATGGTTTGAAAAAACGCAAGTTTGTTATGGGAAACTTTCTGTTAGCCTGTATTATTATAGCTATTTCCTATGCCTACTATCAGTACCAGCCAGCTGTTCAGGGGCAAAAAAGGATTGGGGTCACCTTTATGACCATGAACAACAGTTTTTACAGCTATCTCAATTCGCAGATAAAAAAAGTAACCGATGAAAAGGGTGATGTCCTGCTCCTTAGAAATCCTGTATTAAGCAGCGATAAGCAGGCTGAACAGGTGAGAAAATTTGTCCAACAAGATGTCGATGCGCTTATCATCAATCCTGTTAATGGTAATGATAAGCAACTGTTATCGGCTGTAAAACAAGCCAAACGCTCGGGTATTAAAGTAGTGGTAGTCGACAGTCAGCTAGCTGATGATTTGGCTGATACCACTGTGGTATCAGATAACTATCAAGCCGGTGTCATACTAGGCAAACGCTTAATGGTCAGTCAGTCATCGGCTAATATTTACCTCCTGGCTCATGAGGGGACCTATTCAGCAGATGAAAGGCTTCAGGGCTTTAAGGACACTATATCAGGCCGCAAGGATTACCATATTGTCGGAGATGCCAATGCTCAAGGTCAGACGGAGCTAGCTATGCCTCTGACTGCCAAGGCCTTAACGGAGAATCCTCAAATTGACACGATCATGGCGATCAACGATCGCAGTGCTATCGGTGCACTGGCTGCTCAGGAGAACCTCAAACTTTCTCAGTCCAAAATGATCTACAGTGTTGATGGCTCTCCCGATGTTAAATCTCTGATTGCTAGAGGAGACAGCCATTTAGTCAGTGTAGCCCAATTTCCAACCCAGATGGCTGATAAGAGTATTGACGCTGTTTATCAGCTTTTAGAGGGACATGAGGTCAAAAAAAGGATTACCATTCCTGTAAAGCTGGTGGATAAAGACAACATAGCTGATTATAATTTGACGGGGTGGGAATAATGACGAGTCAACGTGTCATAACATTAGCGCGCTACAGTCTTGTTGTACTCAATTTTTTTGCAATTTGGAACATTGGTATGACCTACCTTTTGACGAGTAAATACATTGTAGCCCACAATTTGAGCCAATCCTTGTTAGAAAACTTAGAAATAGTGCCTCAACCTCCTAGTATCGTCTTCTTTCTTTCTCTAGGTCTCTACCTGTGCTTAGTGGGGGTTATCTATTTCAGAGAGCGCCAAGGGCAGGCTAATTTCAATTTAGCAGCTGGATTGATTCTGCTAGAGTTTTTAGTGATGCTAGCAGTTTTCAAGACTCTCCAATATTCTTATAATGGTATTTTTCTGCTAGTGTTTTTAGATATCTTTTTTAGCTTAGACTATACTGTTTTGCAGCGCAAGCGCAGCTGGGCAGCAGTGCTGTTTATGAGTTCGCTTATGCTTCTCATCTCTGATCCAGATGTCTTATCCAGTATTATCAAGATTCCTTCTTTGGACACCTACTTAGAATTTTATTCGGAACAGACACAATTTGGTTTTAAGCTAGTCAAAAACCTTCTCTATTCCTTTAATCTTGTTGCTTTTTTCGGTTCTTTTATTTTTTACATTGTTATTAGTGCCAAGGAACGTCAGGAAATGCAGGAAAAACTGCAGGAAATTGCTAAAATTAATGAGGATCTGAATGCCTACGCAGATCTAACGGAAAAAATTACCGAAGATCGTGAACGCAAGCGGATTTCACGCGAAATCCATGATACCTTAGGTCATGCTTTGACAGGAATTTCGTCGGGAATGGACGCTGTCTCGGTGCTGATTGATTTGAACCCTGATAAGGCTAAGGAACAAGTCGATAAGATGTCTCTAGTCGTGCGCAATAGTATTCAGGATGTCCGTCGCTCTCTTAATAAACTTCGACCGGGGGCTTTGGAAGGTCATACACTGAAAGAAGCACTCAAAAATATGTTGCTGGAGTACCAAAGTTTATCCTCCTTGCAGATTGATTTTGTCTACGACTGGGGAGATGTTGACTTAGATGTCACAACCGAGGACATTATCTTTCGAGCTATTCAGGAGTCGGTCACCAATTCTTTGCGCCACGGTCATGCCAGCATAGTCACTATTCGATGTTATCAGGATGATACCTCTTACCGTATCGTCATTCACGATGATGGCCAAGGATGCGAGCATATCAATATGGGCTATGGTCTTATGCAGATGCGGGAACGGCTCAGCATGGTTGGCGGCCGTATCTCTTATGATGGCAGCCAAGGCTTTTTAACTCATATTACTATACCGAGAATGAAAGGACAAATTCATGATTAAGGTGATGATTGCAGATGATCAGGAGCTGATCCGCGACTCCCTTCAAATTATTCTGTCAGCCCACGAAGATATAGATGTCGTTGGAACGGCTAGCAATGGCTTTGAAGTTTTAGAAGCTATTGCCTCCGAGCGTCCTGATGTTATCTTAATGGATATTCGCATGCCTAAAATGGACGGTGTTATGTGTACTCAGCGGGTAAAAGAACTGTATCCAGATGTTAAAATTATTATCTTGACGACCTTTGATGATGATGATTTTATTTTTAGTGCACTTAAGTTTGGTGCTTCGGGCTACCTCTTAAAGGGAGTATCAACACAGGAGCTTTATAAAGCAATTATTACTGTCTACGATGGCAAATCTATGCTCAATCCAGATATTGCAACTAAGGTGTTTAAGCTGTTCTCGCAGATGGCCCAATCAAATTTGAGTATTCAGGTAGAAGATGATCAGGTAGCTGATTTATCTAAAGCTGAATGGCGAATTATCCAGCAAGTTGGGTTTGGCTTGTCCAATAAAGAAATTGCGACAAAACTTTATCTGTCAGAAGGGACTATTCGCAACTATCTATCTAATATCCTCTCCAAACTTTCCCTGCGTGACCGAACCCAGCTGGCTATTTGGGCTGTTCAAACAGGTGTGACAACCAGAAATTTTGAGGATTAGATATATGGTAAAACATAAGTGGAAGAAGCTTCACTGGCAGATGTTGCTGCTGCTTTCCCTCCTTTTAGGGGTGGTCAGCCTGATTTACTGGAGCCGTTTTCATACTGTTCACTTGGAGTTGGGACTCTATACAGATAGCAGTTGGAATGTCCCCAGTGATGAAGGGACTCGCTTGATGGATCATGTTATTGCTAGGTTTGAAAAGGAGCACCCTAATGTTGAGGTGACTTATGAAAGCGGTATTGATAAGGATGATTATGCTGACTGGCTGTCAGACAAGATTGTTCTAGGACAGACACCTGATATTTTTATGGTTCCTGACGGCAGTTTTAGTTCTTTAGCTCAAAACCAGACTCTTCTCAATCTCAGCCCCTATTTTAAGAAGCTCAATACCAATGATTTTTATCAATCCAGTCTCAAAGCTGGCCAATACCGAGGTAAAAGCTATGGTCTGCCCTATGAAAATAATGTCATGATGCTTTGTATTAACAAGGATTTACTCAAGCAGGCGGGTGTCAGGATTCCTGAAGAAGGTTGGGACTTGGAAGAGTTTTATCAGCTGTGTAAAAGGTTGACTAAGGATAGTGATGGGGATGGTAATCTTGACCAATTTGGAGTGACCGAATACAGTTGGCGGGATGCAGTATCAGCCTACGGGCTGTCTATTTTCGCCGCTGACAACTCACAAAAAGTCTCCATCAACAATCCCCAAATCAAATCGGCACTAGACTATTATACTAAGCTGGATAAGCTATCTGGAACAACCAAATTGACCTCAAAAGATTTTGATAAGGGGAATGTAGCCTTTATGCCCATGACTCTGGCGGAATATCGGACCTATAAACCTTACCCTTATCATGTTGCCAAATATTCCTCTTTTGAGTGGACCTGTGTTCGCATGCCCGTAAAATCCTCCAGAGTAATTCCTAATCAACTCCAGACTTCCCTTTTTGGAATTTCATCTAAGAGCGGTCATAAAAGTCTAGCTTGGGAATTTATGAAACTTTTGGTTGAGAATGAACATCAGAGCCAACTAATGAAGAATTCTCCTGGAGCCTCTGTGAAGAAATCCGTGGTAACAAGCAGTTCTATGACTAAGCTTTTTAATCAGGATAGCCTCGGTGGTAACGCTCTTACTACCGACAATTTGACAGCTATGCTCTCACACTCGCGTGTTGAACCTCGCTCTTTAACCACCCAGGAGATATTAGACAAGGCTGATTACCTCATAGCTCAGTCCATATCGGAGGACAGCTTGGACGATGATTTACAGGCAATTCAGGATAAGCTGAACCAGTAGGCAAAAACTAGACTAATCTCCAATAATTAAAACCAATTAAAAACGCTCGCTCAATGAGGGACTGCGGCCTATTAGCAGCGTAAGTAAACTACAAATAAAAGTGTTGGGAAGACAAGCGCCTTAGAATCTTGTCTTCCCAACACTTTTTCTTTTTAAGTGACAAATGTCATTTCACGAGTGACAAGTGTTAATCGTATGATATGACAAACAACAATGTAAAAGCGTTTCCAATTTTTGTAAAATAAAGACAATAAAAGGAGGGTCTTATGAAGTATCTGGTGTTAGTCAGTCACGGTGGCTTGGCCGAGGGATTGAAAACCTCGTTGGCCATGTTTGCTGGCGATAAGATTGATCAAGTTCTAGCTTTTGGTCTGCAGAATGGTAAGTCAGTTGATGACTTTGCTAGTCAAATCAAGGAAGGCTTGGAAGCTCAGACAAATGAGCAGGATGAGTTTGTTGTCCTAGCGGATATTGTCGGCGGTAGTCCCCTGACAACATTCCTAAATGTTTTGGCCGAAAAAGGAAAATTGGATACAGCGCTGGTCATTGGCGGAATGAACTTAACAGCCGCTCTAACAGCTGTTGTCATGAAGGATATGCTGGAAGGGGAAGCTCTGGCAGAAAATATTCTATCGGAAGCTTCAACAGCTCTTCAGCAATTCCAAGTATCTGGTGATGATGATGCTGACGACGATGATGACATTTAGTTAGTAGTGCTTGATGGTCAACTTCAAGTCTTTCTAGCTGGTAAAAATGCTATATTTAGCAATTTTGCTAACCATTTTATTGTAATTATAACTAGCCTTAGGCTAAATTTATTTTAAGAGGAGAGAAGAACATGTCAATTTCATTTGTTCGTATCGATGACCGTATGATTCACGGTCAAACTGTAACACGTTGGGCAAAAGAGTACCCATGCGATGGGTTGATTGCGGTAAATGACGCAGCTGCCAATAATAAGGTATTAATCCAAGCTTACAAGGGAGCATCGGATAAGAAAACTTTTGTTTGGACCAAAGAAGCTTTTGCGCAAAAATCTAAAAAAGTAACAGATTCTGACAGCCGCTACTTCCTTATCGCTAAGAATCCTATCGATATGAAGGAAATTTTGGTGGATCAAGGCTTTGTACCAGATGATATTAAAGAAATTATTGTCGGTCCAGCTAATGATCGCCCCGGTGCTGCCAAACTTGGTAACAACCAGTCAATCACTCAAGAAGAGGCCGATGCTATTGAAGAGATTGAGAAAGCTGGTTACAAGGTGAAATTCCAGCTCCTACCAGATGTTTCTATCGGCTACTGGTCAGACTTTAAATCACAATTTGGTTATTAACGTAGAAGGCTTGTCTAGGTTTTAAAACACTGGGTAAACTACGGCAATCGTTATGATGGCTTACCTATCTACCTTACTAACTTTGTAGAAACTGCCTATAAGCAGTTTTGTCTGGTGATAAAGAGAAAGGCGATTGTCGCCAGTTTTCTCGTAACGTCTTAGTATCTTGTTAACTGAACACGGGCTAAAATCCTAGTAAAAAAGATAAACGTCCTTGTGTCCTTACGACACAGCGTCCGTTTCCTATTTTTATACGGATTTCTTCATGCCCTTTGTATCTTGCTAATTGAACACGAGCTGCGATCTGTGTCAAAAAGACAGCTTCTCCTAGAGTCTTGCGACTCTTCGTCGAACCTGCTATTTTGCCTTTGCTCGCTGACGCTCTTAGTATCTTAAATAAAGGAGAAATATTATGACAATTTCTTGGTTACAAGCAGCCATTCTTGGCTTGTTTGCCTGTTTGTCTTCCATGCCTGGCCTAGGTGGTACCACCATTGGTAACTACACTTTAGGTCGTCCCTTAGTCGGAGGTCTGGTCTGTGGCCTGATTCTTGGAGACCTTAAAACAGGTATCGTTTGTGGGGTTGCTATGCAGCTTGTTTACATCGCCTTGGTAACACCTGGTGGTACTGTATCAGCTGATGTTCGTGCGGTATCTTATATTGGTATTCCTTTGGCGATGGTTGCTATTCACTCACAAGGACTGTCAGCTAATTCAGCTGATGCAGCTAATCTTGCAAAATCAATGGGAACCTTGGTAGGTACTATTGGTACCGTGCTTTTCTACGGAACAGCTACTATGAACCTGGTATGGCAGCACATCGGCTGGAGAGCTGTTGAAAAGAGAGATTATAAAAAACTGTACGCAGTAGACTGGGGCCTTCCTTGGGTCTCCCATATCATCTTTTCATTCATTCCGACGCTAATTATGTGTAAACTAGGAGCAAGCGCAGTTACGGCGTTGAAAGAAGCACTGCCACTGGACGGTATTCCGATGAAGACCCTCTTTACGGTAGGTTCCTTGCTCCCATGTGTAGGGATTGCTATTCTTTTGAAACAAATTGTTGATAAGGCAGTTGACTTTATCCCATTCTTTGTTGGATTTACCCTTGCAGCATCATTGGGATTGAACTTGGTATCATGTGCAGTCATTTCCCTTATCTTTGCGGTCTTGTTCTATGAACTAGAAATGGCTAAAAACGCTAAGGCTACAGCAGTAGCTGGTGCAGATAATCTAGAATTTGATGACGATGAGGAGGATATCTAAGATGGCTCAAAAGAAAATTTCAAAGAAAACACTAACTAAATCCTTCCATCATTGGTATTATGGGAACTTAACCTGCTTCTCACAAGAGCATATGCAGACCTTTGGTTACCTAACCTCTATGCTGCCAATCGTTGAAGAGCTTTACGATAATGAAGATGATAAAGCGCGTTCTATGCAGACCTATACGGCCTTCTTCAATACAGAACCACAACTTGGTTCCCTTATTGTTGGGGTAACAGCTGGCTTGGAAGAAGCTCGTGCGAATGGTTCAGATGGTGTTGATGATGAAACTATCAATGGTCTACGTGCTGGTTTGATGGGACCCGTTGCTGGTATCGGTGATTCCCTTGTTGTCGGTACTTTGATTCCAATTATCTTAGGGATTGCCCTTGGCTTGTCAACTGGCGGTTCGCCGGTCGGTGCGATATTCTATATTGTGGTTTGGAATCTCTTAGCCTACTTTGGTATGCGTTTTGCCTACTTCAAGGGTTATGAACTTGGGGATAAGGCAGTTGAAGTTTTGGTTGGCCCCCAAGGACAAGCTATCCGTAAAGCCGTAGCTATTGTTGGTGGTATGGTTGTCGGTGCTGTAGCTGCAACTTGGGTTCCTATTAAAACAGCCTTTGAATTGAAGAATTCTTCTGGAAAAGCTTTCTTAGTGTTGCAAGACCAGTTGGATGGTGTTTATCCAGGCTTGTTAACAGCTTTAATTACCGTTTTCTGCTGGTGGTTGATGGCTAAGAAAAATATGTCGCCAATTAAAGTTATGCTGCTCTTAGTAGTTCTTGCTCTTGTTGGTGTCCTGACAGGCTTCTTCGATCCAGGATTAAAATACTAAATCAAAAAATGGAGCGCTTATGCTGACAGAAAAAGAATTTATCACCGGTTATGAGAAGGAGATTGCCTACCAAAAGCATATGATTGAAAATCTAGGACGTTGGTTTACGCTGATGTTTCTCATCGCTAGCATTGGTATCATCTTAGTTTATCTGCTTTCAGCATATCTCGTCGTTCGTATTATCGGTATTGTCCTGATTATCTTGGGAGTATTAGGAATGCTGCTCTTTGGCTACGGTATTTACAAGGGGCGCCTTAATGTCCAAAAAGTTATCGATGACTTTGAAGAAAAGATGACTCGGGCAAAAGCAAAATAAAACAAAAACTTTGTCGGAAGACAGAGTTTTTTCTTGACTATTTTTGACCAAATGATACAATGATAAGTGTAATTAGCACTCAAGATATTAGAGTGCTAAAAAATATTGGAGGTTTATTATGTTGAAGCCATTAGGTGATCGTATTGTTGTAAAATTTGAAGAAGTAGAAGAAACGACAGCAAGTGGTTTTGTTTTAGCAGGCGGCTCTCATGAAGCCACTAAAACAGCGACTGTTGTAGCCGTTGGTCAGGGTAGTCGCACCTTGACAGGAGAACTCGTTGCTCCAAGCGTTTCTGCGGGTGATAAAGTACTCGTTGAAAATGGAGCTGGTCTTGACGTCAAAGACGGTGATGACAAGGTCTCAATCATTCGTGAAGCAGATATTTTAGCTGTATTAGCCTAATCGGCTAGCTGCCCCATGTCTGTAATAATTTTATAAATAGAAACTTTAGAAAGTAGGAAAGTAACTATTATGGCAAAAGATATTAAATTTTCAGCCGATGCCCGTTCTGCTATGGTGCGCGGGGTTGATGCGCTGGCAGATACTGTTAAGGTAACGCTTGGCCCTAAAGGTCGTAATGTTGTTTTGGAAAAATCCTTTGGTTCACCCTTGATTACGAATGACGGTGTAACTATTGCTAAGGAAATCGAACTAGAAGACCATTTTGAAAACATGGGGGCCAAATTAGTTTCAGAAGTTGCTTCAAAAACTAATGATATTGCAGGTGACGGAACAACTACAGCCACTGTTTTAACCCAAGCCATCGTTCGCGAAGGGCTTAAAAATGTAACAGCAGGAGCTAACCCAATCGGTATCCGTCGCGGTATCGAAAGAGCTGTTGCAACAGCTGTTGAAGGCTTAAAAGCTATCGCTCAACCAGTTTCTGGTAAAGAAGCTATTGCGCAAGTTGCTGCTGTATCTTCACGTTCTGAAAAAGTTGGTGAATACATTTCAGAAGCTATGGAAAAAGTTGGCAATGACGGTGTCATCACCATTGAAGAGTCCCGTGGTATGGAAACTGAATTGGACGTTGTTGAAGGGATGCAATTTGATCGCGGTTACCTTTCTCAATACATGGTAACCGATAATGAAAAGATGGTTGCTGATCTGGATAATCCTTATATCTTGATTACCGATAAGAAAATTTCAAATATCCAAGATGTTCTTCCTCTTTTAGAAGAAGTACTTAAAACCAGCCGCCCGCTCTTGATTATCGCAGACGATGTTGATGGAGAAGCTTTACCTACATTGGTTCTAAATAAGATTCGCGGAACCTTTAATGTTGTTGCGGTTAAAGCACCAGGTTTTGGTGATCGCCGCAAGGCTATGTTGGAAGATATTGCTGTTTTGACTGGTGGTACTGTCATTACCGAAGACCTCGGTCTGGAACTCAAGGATGCCAGCATCGCTTCTCTTGGTCAGGCTGCTAAAATCACTATTGACAAAGATTCAACAGTGATTGTTGAAGGAGCTGGCGAAGCCTCTGCCATTACAGAGCGTGTCAACTTGATCAAATCACAATTAGAAACAACAACATCAGACTTTGATCGTGAAAAGTTGCAAGAACGGTTGGCAAAATTATCTGGTGGTGTTGCAGTTATCAAGGTTGGTGCTGCGACTGAAACCGAATTAAAAGAAATGAAACTCCGCATTGAAGATGCCCTTAATGCAACTCGCGCTGCTGTTGAAGAAGGTATCGTTGCCGGTGGTGGTACAGCCCTTGTTAATGTCATTGAAAAAGTTGCCTCTCTTGATGTGAAGGGGGATGAAGCAACTGGCCGTAACATTGTTCTGCGTGCGCTTGAAGAACCCGTTCGTCAAATTGCCCGTAACGCTGGCTATGAAGGTTCCGTTATCATCGAAAAACTTAAAGCTAGCGCTGTTGGTACAGGCTTTAATGCAGCCGATGGAAGCTGGGTAGATATGGTTGAAGCAGGAATCATCGATCCTGTCAAAGTTAGCCGTTCGGCCCTGCAAAATGCAGCTTCTGTTGCTAGCCTCATTCTAACAACTGAAGCTGTTGTCGCTGATCACCCAGAAGAGTCATCAGCACCGGCAGCACCAGCTATGGATCCAGGTATGATGGGTGGCATGATGTAATAGAGACAACCTATCTAAGTAGCAAAGGAGCTGGCTGGTTAAGAGAGTGGGACTCAATCAGTAAATCGAGGTAAAATCACGATTTTGATTTTCCTCGCTCTCTTATTTTAAGGCTCAGGGCTCTGCCACTTTCCTGTTTTTAGGTGGCAGGCTTTGGCAGTCTATCCCCAGACTGTTGGAGCTATCACTTAGGTGGTAGTTAAACAGTCCAGTGGACTGTTTAAGGAGTCGCCTAAAGATAGGGAAGCGCCCCAAGATAAGGACCGCCAATCAGCAGCGGTTCATTGAAGATAAAGCACCTAATGAACTGTGTGGGAGTAAGACTTGTTGGCTATACCAACAAGTCTTACTCCCAACCACTGCGTCGATCTGGTAAATCTAGGATAATGCTAATGGATCTGGATTTTTGTCCCAGACTCTTCTTGCTAACTCTAAAGAGACAGTGTTATCAGCTGTCTCTTTTTTGTACTGTAACGTTAAAGGCTTTCTAGCTATCATAATTGGCTGAAAGATTAGGCTGGCTTGCTATGATGAATGAATTATATTCCTCACTAACTTATAAAAATGGAAGGCTCATCTGAACCTTCCGTTTTTTCTTTTCAATATGGGAGTAGCTTTTAATCCGTTAGAGCAGCTGGATTTTGACCAATGAGAGTCCGGTAGAACTCAGCATGTGTCGCTAGGATGTAAGGGTAGAGCCAGAGATAGCCGATTCCAAGGGTTAGGGTTGCTAAGAGCCACCAACCAAGAAAACTGAGATCAAGGACGAAAAGTTCCCATTTGTGTCCCTTCATCAAATGCTTGGATCTGGTGATGGCTTCGGTAGCTGTTAGTTTTTTTCCTTGTCGTTTAAGATCATCAACGATATAGATAGACATAGCATAAGAGTAAGCTTTGATGATGCCAGGGATAATGAGGAGCAAAGTCCAAAGTAGTATGAAGATATATTGAAGAATCCAAGTCAGAATAAAGGACCAAATACGACCTTCTGTAAATCCTGCGAAGACGCTGGCAAGAATATTTTCGTCCTTACGATTATCAATCAAATGAAGAAAGCCTAGAATAGTACTGGCAGCAATCAAGCCAAGGAATAGGCCGCCGGTTTGTACCAAAGGTGAAGCATAAAAAGTGACATGTATACCAGTAATAAGACCATTATGGTGAGTCATCAATTCCTTTGTGGTTAGGATATCATGGATGCTATCCGTTTGAAGAAAAATCTGAATAAGCCAAACGATAGCAACGACCCCGATAGCCCATTTCCAATTGCCAGAAAGCTTTTGTTTAGCTCGAGATTTTAATTCACTTCGTTTCATGGTAATTTCCTTTGTATTAGTTTATCGATACAATGATTATATACTGTTTTCCTAAATTTGTAAAGAGATCTTATGAAAAATATGTGCTGGAACAAAATATCCTAGCATAGGATGTATATTATGATAATAAAGTAATAAAATCATTACCAATTCCGATAATTCAGGCTGCTAGCCTATCGAAGTTTCCATTAGAGCTTACAAGGGATAATCAATAATGGAGAGGCTACCAAATTAAAAGAATCCAAGTAATCAAGGAGCTTTAACTCTCCTATACGGCGGCTTTGCAGCCTCTTACAGTTTTAACTATAAACTCTCTAGGGAAATTTGAAAGGAGCATGATACTACTTCATTCTATCGTGTAGTCCTTGTTCAAAGCTTGCTGATTTGGCTTTAAACGTCAGAATTTCTGCTGTAAAGGGATGGGTAAAACTGAGCTGGTAAGCGTGAAGCATCAGTCGCCCCTTGGGATGCCTATGATAAAGTGGATCACCAATGAGGGGATGATCGTGATAGGCTAGATGGACACGAATTTGATGGGTTCGTCCAGTTTCTAGCCGACAGTCAACAAGAGTCTGATTGGGAAAGCTCTTGAGTTTAGTGACATGAGTAATAGCCCCTTGGCCTGTCTGGGGACTAACGATACGCTTTCTGCGGTCATGTCGATCTCGTCCAATCTTATCAGTATAAGTGACTTTCTTTTGCCTAAATCCCCCCTGAACCAAAGCCCAGTAATGACGACTAATCTTTTTATCTTCTAATAATCGATTAAGAATGGGTAGTACAAAAGGATTTTTAGCAAAAAGCACCAAGCCGCTAGTTTCCTTATCCAAGCGATGGACGACATAGCAGGTTTGCCCAGCGTAGGCAGACACATGGTTGAGTAAGGCCACCTCATCAGGGGCATTGCCGTGGGTTTTCATTCCTTCGGGTTTATTAACGATAATCAGATGTTCATCTTGATAGCAGCAGTCGACTAGCTCTTTTTGACCTAGGGGAATTTCTTTTTTAGGGTAGTCGTCTTGGTCAAAAATCACATCAATATAATCTCCAGCTTGAACAGGGCTCTGCCAGTTGATGCTATTTCCATTGACAAACAGATGCTTCTTCGTCCGTAGAAAGTGACGTATTTTGCGGGGAACTAACCAGTGTTCCTCCAGCAATCCTTTGACTGTTGTCTGGGGGAAAGAGGGCGGTAGAGTAATTCGGAATTTCATGCTTTTGATTTTAGCACAAATCGCATTTTCTCTCTAGGTTTTTGAAGGAAACTTGCTATAATAGGGCTATGAAGTTTTTAGAGATAATCAAACAGCAGGCTCGTCAATTGAAAACGAAGCTGCTGAATAGAAACAAGAATAAAGAAAAACCTTCAAGGAAGCCGTCTGACAGTCAAGCTGGTGATGAAATGAGCATGACCCAGCGCTTGGAGTCAGTACCTGTTCATGAAAGCGAGTACCATCGCAGTCAAGGCCACCATCAGAGTCACCTAGACAGGCTGATTGAAAAATATCCTAAACTCGCTTTTCTCAAGGTCATCATCCCAGATAAACAATCTTGGATTCGCCGTTTTTGGCGTCGCTACCAGATTAACAAGATTTTGGCCATTGGAGCTAGTATCTTTGTTCTTTTTACAGCGGCCTATCTTTTTTATCTAGCCAAAACAACTAATGTATCTGACTTACAGGATGCTTTGAAATCTTCAACGGTTATTTATGATAAAGAAGGTCAGCAAGCTGGTAACCTGATGGGGAATAAGGGAACCTATGTTGAATTAGATGCTATCTCTGATGATTTAGAAAAAGCTGTCATTGCAACCGAGGATCGCAGTTTCTATAAGAATCACGGTATTAATTATAAGCGCTTTTTCTTAGCTGTTCTAACTGCCGGAAAATTCGGAGGAGGCTCAACAATTACCCAGCAGTTAGCCAAGAATGCTTACCTGACTCAGGAACAGACTGTTACGCGGAAGGCTAAGGAATTTTTCCTAGCAGTAGAGCTCAATAAGAAATATTCCAAAAACCAAATTTTAACTATGTATCTCAACAATGCCTACTTTGGCAATGGTGTATGGGGAGTTGAGGATGCCAGTCAGAAATATTTTGGAACCAGTGCTGCTGATTTGACTGTTGATGAAGCGGCAACTTTGGCGGGAATGTTGAAAGGCCCAGAGATTTATAATCCGCTTTATTCAGCTGATAATGCTACCAACCGACGCGATACTGTCCTGCAAAACATGGTTAATGCTGGCTATTTGACACAAGCTGATGCAAAATCATATAGGGGCGTTGATATATCCAGCCGCCTTAGTGATACCTATGCGGGCAAGGCTGAGGAGTATAATTATCCCTCTTATTTTGATGCTGTAGTCAACGAAGCTATTGATAAATACGGGATATCGGAGAAAGATATTCTTAATAATGGCTATAAGATCTACACTGAATTGGATACCAACTATCAAGATGGAATGCAAACAGTCTATGCTCAAACGGCCAATTTTCCTACCTCACCTTATGATGGCTCAACAGCTCAGTCTGCCAGTGTAGCTATCGACCCATCGACCGGCGGTGTCCGCAGTCTAGTTGGACGTCTCGGCTCGACGGATGATCCCACCTTTAGATCCTATAACTATGCTACTCAGTCATCGCGCAGTCCAGGATCAACGATTAAGCCTCTGGTTGTATATTCACCAGCTGTAGCCGAAGGTTATGATATTGATGAGGAGCTTCCTAATACTGTTCAGGATTATAATGGTTATGCTCCTTCTAACTACGGCGGTATTGAGACGGAAAGTGTTCCTATGTATCAGGCATTGGCCAATTCCTATAATATTCCAGCTGTTCATCTGCTGAACGAAATGGGAGTCAGCACGGCTTTTGATTATGGTAAAAAATTTGGTCTCAATATGGATAATGTGCCTAAAAACCTAGGTGTTGCCCTTGGTGGCAGTGTCACAACTAACCCATTAGAAATGGCTCAAGCATACTCCACTTTTGCTAATGGTGGGGTTATGAATGAAGCCCACTTTATCACTAAGATTGAGACGGCCTCAGGTAAGCCCGTCGTCGAGTATAAGAAAGCTTCATCTCGCGTTATTAGTAAGTCTGTCAGCAACAAGATGACTAGTATGATGCTGGGGACTTTTTCCAACGGGACAGCTGTCAGTGCTAATGCCTATGGCTATACTATGGCTGGGAAAACAGGGACTACTGAAACCAACTTTGACGAAAACTTGATCAGTGATGAATGGGTTATCGGTTATACACCTGATGTGGTCATTGCTCAGTGGATGGGCTTTGAGCATACGGACGAAAATCATTATATTGTTGATGAATATGGAACTTCTGACAATGTCTTTAGCCAAGTATCGAGTTACATTCTACCCTACACCAAGGGGACAGAATTTTCTCAAGAGAATGCCTATTTATCGGATGGTCAGGATCTAACCTACGATGCTAATAATGAAGATAGCAGCGCCAATGCGGATGAATCTAAAGGGATTATTGATCAAATTGGTGATGCGGCCGAAGATGCCAAAGACAAGGTTGGTCAGGCCGTCGATGATTCTGGTATTGTAGATAAAGCTAAGGATGCTTGGAATACCTTCAAAGGCTGGCTCCAATAAATGATCTTATCTTTTTTCGCAATGGAGATACATTAACGAGAGAGTAGGGAGACCACTATGATGTTAGTGCTATCGCCTGCAAAATCGGGAATGAATCAGGCATCTGCCAGAGTCTAGCTAGCATTCGTAAATTATATAACACATAAAATGATCTATAAGCAATCAATCATTCGAAGCGTTTGTTTTCTTATTTTAAGGTGGATACCCGAGAGCTAAGTTGTTTCCAGTTAAGGACCTCCACAGTACGTCGTGGGTGCCAAAGTACCAACTGTGTAGGAGTAAGAACAGATCTTGTTCCCCTTATGTTGTCTGATGCTTTTATATACATTCAAAAGGGCTGGACTTTTTGTTTCAGCCTCTTTGTTGATTTAGTCGCTGATTTTATCTAAGCTGCAGTTGATCAGATAGTTTAGGCTCAGATAAACTTATTAACTTGATTGAAATCCTAATTCATGCTACAATAGGTGGGATTAAAACGGAGGACTTATGGCGCAGAAAAAAGCAAGCCTAGCCTGTTCGGAATGTGGTTCGCGCAATTATTCAATCAGCATAAGCAGTAACCCTAAACCGACACGCTTAGAGGTCAATAAATATTGCAAACACTGTCAAAAATACACCTTGCACAAAGAAACACGCTAACAGTTTAGCAAAAGAGAGGGAATTATCGTGAAATTTTTAGCTGGAATTTTTCAAATCTTAGAACAAACAAATTGGCCAACTCCTAAACAACGCTGGATTGACTTTTTCGCAATTTTGGAGTATACGGCTTTCTTCACTGCAATTATCTACGCTTTTGATTTTGTTCTTCGCTGGGGAATGTCCTATCTTCTTACTCAGGTGACTCTACCCTTCTAAGATATATATAGTGTGAATCTCCCTGTAGGTGTCTGCTTTGCAGATGCCTTTTTGTATACTCAAAAACTAGCAAAAGTGGTCAGAACAAAGATATCTCAAGTTTGGATTATATATGACACAGTGGTTGTTTTATTCCAACTGTTGGCAAAAATTACCTTCTAAATCGTAATAATCGTCACCAGGTTCAACTAAAAAGGGAAGATGAATCCTATCCACACGATTTTCAAGCTCGAAAGATCCTCTGGAACTTTTGGAAGGGGGAGATAGCGGTAAAAGCTAAGTCCCCGTTTTAAGCTGAACACCAAAAAGGCCCTATAATTCCTCGTCAAGAATTATAGGGCCTCGAAGATCAGCGAGGAGAAAGCAAATTATCTTCGTTGTTTAAACACATAATAGAAGGGGGGGATTATCCGGCTTGGAATTCGCCCCCGCCGCGATAGTCACTGTCATCACTGTATTCCTCATCATCACCGTAGTACTCATCTAAAAGGTCGTGATAGGCTTCATATCCATTTTTAGCCTTGTTTTTAGCTTTCTTAGCTTCTTGCTTAGTCATGGATTTGTAGGTTTCCTTAAAGTAAGGTTCACCATGTTCAAAATAAACAATGGTTAGTTGATTGTCATTGATAAAATATTTTGCTTTCCAATCATCGAGTTGGAGTGGTTCATCTGGATCAGCCAGATAATAGTTATAGAATTTACTATCCTCAATACGAGTCTCAATGCGATGCTCCTTGGTTTTAACATTTAAAGTCAAAGCTGGGTCAGCCAAAGAGGCAGTGGCATACACATCATCTGGTAACTCATCCTGTAGCGCTGGCGGGAATGTTATATAGTTATAGGATACTAAGTTACCATTTTTGCTGGACAAAAAGGTATTAATCTTTAATCCTTTAGTATCTTCTTTATACTTACTATCAACGATCCTAGAATTCTGCGAAAAAGTATCCCAACCACCATCATCGTAGTAAGCTGTTTCAACTAATTCCCAGTCCCCTTCGATATTCTTTTGTGCTGCCTTTTCCTGGCCTCGGAATCCTAGAATTCCCAAGGTAAGCAAAAGTATAGCAATAATTACCATAATACTGATGTTAAGCCAAATTGGCCAGCCTTTTTGACCCTCCTTATAAAAGAGGTTAGGGAACTGTTTAGGCTTTTGTGGTGCAGGCATGACTGGTTGTCCAAGAGAATTGAGTACAGCTGGATTGCTATTTTGTGAAACCGTCATATTATTTACGGGTGCTTGATCAGTCAGTTGAGGCGGCTGTTCCTGTTGCTGGTTTTCTTGGACTTGACTCGATTCTGGCTGGAGCTCACTGCCTTCAGGCTCTATTTGTGTTGGCTGTTCAGCAGGTGTATCAACTGTTTGCCCTGCCTGTTTAGGCTGATCCGGAATATACTCACCAGCTGCTTCTGCCTTTACATAGTCAGCTGCTTCTGGTTTTCTTCCGTTTACTAATTCAAAAAATTCAGCCCATTCTTTTTCATTCATCATAAAAATGGTCTCCTTAAAAATATTCTCCTAAAAGAGTTCGATAGCATTAGTATACCATGTTTTAAGAGATTTTAAAAATCCTATGAAAAAGTTTTCCGGCTATCCTAACTTGTGTTATAATAAGGAGGACATTAAGGCCTACCAAGGCTTTTTTATTATGAAAGGAAATTATTATGCTAGATTCATTTGATAAGGGCTGGTTTGTCCTGCAAACTTATTCAGGTTATGAAAATAAGGTTAAAGAAAATCTCTTGCAGCGAGCGCAGACTTACAACATGACGGAGAATATCCTGCGTGTTGAAATTCCGACCCAAACTGTTAACGTTGAAAAAAACGGTAAGGTCAAAGAAGTCGAGGAGAATCGTTTCCCGGGCTATGTCCTTGTGGAAATGGTTATGACGGATGACGCTTGGTTTGTCGTGCGTAATACTCCCAATGTTACTGGTTTCGTCGGTTCTCACGGAAACCGTTCAAAACCAACGCCTCTCCTAGAAGAAGAAATTCGAGCTATTCTGTTATCTATGGGACAAACAGTTGATGTTATCGATACCAATATCAAGGTCGGCGATGTGGTACAGATTATTGATGGAGCTTTCATGGGACAGGAAGGCCGAGTCATTGAAATCGAAAATAATAAGGCTAAAATTATGATTAGCATGTTCGGCTCCGAAACAGCTGCCGAGGTTGAACTTTATCAAATTGCAGAGTTAAATTAAGGTGCTAAGGGCGTTAAAAAAGACGTCTGGTTTTAGCCTAGGCTCAATTAAACTAAAGTACAAAGCCGTTAAACGTCTCGATGGCAAAATAGGCGAAGAAGTATAGGACTTCTAGTCATATTTTATCCTTTCCCGCAAGAGCCTAGACGTGTTCAGTTATTAAGATGTATATGGCAAAGTTATCAGTTACAAAAATAACAAATGTCTAAAAGGGAGTGGAATAAAAATCAGTATAGTTAGCTATCAAATTTATTGTTCTACCTTGGCAAAGATGATAAGGACTACCTATAAAAGATAAAAAGCTCCACCCCTCCCGGTACTTAACGGATAAAGCTCGAAGGAGCAGAACTTTTTCTCAGTCTAGTAATCTCCTTACCAAGTCCGCCGAAAGGGCATTGTCGGTTATCTCGTTTTCATATTACCACGAACCAAGCAAGCATTATTGTCTGAAAAGCGCTAAAATTAAAAAGCTGGGTCTAGGAAAACTCTTAGACTCAGCTTTTTGTCTGCTTATTTATACATATAGTCCCTAGTCATAGGCATGGTAGACTTGGTTTCTCCTTTTGATAGAAGGTATTGAACAACATCAATATTTCCTGCTTGGAAGGAACCGGCACAAGCCTGTAAATATAAATCCCACATTCTGATGAACCGCTCGTCGTGGAGTTTCCGCACCTCTGGCAGAGCCTTGTGGAAGTTCTCTGTCCACCTCTCAAGAGTCTTTTGATAGTGACGACGCAGGAATTCAATATCTGCTACTTGAAGTCCAGCATCAGAAATATGCTCCAAATTTTCAGTTAGCCGAGGAATGTAACCACCGGGAAAGATATACTTGTTAATCCAGCCATTATAGCCATTGCCATGGTTTCCTCCAGCTTGGCCAGTAATCCCATGAATCAGTGCCAAACCGTCCTCTGTAAGGTAACGAGAAATGGTGTCAAAATACTGGCCTAAATTCTCTTTACCGACATGTTCAAACATGCCGACGCTAGTAATATAATCATAAGGTCCCTCTTTGATGTCGCGGTAGTCTTTAAGGATGACTTTTGCTCGATCCTCTAGGCCCTTTTCCTTGATGCGCTGATTGACATAGTTAGCTTGTTCTTCACTAAGTGTGATGCCTGCGACCTTCAAGCCGTATTCTTCACAGGCTGTTAACATGAGGGTACCCCAGCCACAGCCAATATCCAATAATGTTTTTCCAGGCTGCGGATTCAGTTTCTTAATAATGTGGTGGATTTTATTGATCTGAGCTTCTTCCAAACTATCATCTTCATGTTGGAAGTAAGCACAAGAATAGGTCGCTGTTTTATCAAGCCACAGACGATAAAAGTCATTCCCAATGTCATAATGACTTTGGACATCAGATTTACTATCACTTTTAGTATGAGATTGCTTGGGTAAGAAACGGGCAAATTTACTATTTTTCAAAAAACTATCAGAAGCACGATAGGCTGACACAATCAATTCCTGAATAGAACCCTCAATTTCAATATCGCCGTCCATGACAGCTTCTCCTAAAACGATTGAAGCGTTCTGGGTAAGATTAGCCACTGAGATTTTCTTATTAAATTTAATTTTGACCCGTGGATGTTCACCATTATAGACCTCAGTTTTACCATTAGGGTAGGTAACTTGCAGCGGAATATCAAATGAATTTTTTATGAGTTGCTTAACAATTAAGTTATCCATCATGAGACCAAAACCTCCAATTTTAATTTTGGTCCTATTATAGTCCCTAGAGAGCTGGCCTGTAAAAAAATTTGATTTATTATTGGACAAATCCGAAAAAGGTGTCTAATTTTGAGGAAATTGTGCGTCTTATCTGACTGATTGTTTGGTATTGCAGCAGGCTTGTTTAATTAAAACGAAATCGCTTTCCTTACTGATACGGAAAAAGTCTAAATGGTCATTTGACATAGTCCTTCTTATAATAACTATAGGATATTTAATTAAGGAGGTGCAAGATGCGCAGGTCTTTAAAACTAGCTATTATTACTATCTTAGGGTTGGTTATTGTCGGATGCTCAGCGATCAGCAATACCACTAAACCAAGTATTAAAAAACTATCTATTGGTATTCAAGGGTATGAATTTGGGCCGGCAGTGCGAAAAGTAATCATTGAATTGAATACTCCTGTTAAATCAGTGGATGGTGCTAAGGTCACCGTGCAGACTGCTAAGGTTGATCGAACTGTAGATAATGTATACTTATCTGACAAGTTGGGTAAGGAGACTACTAAGAAGAGTAAATATATTACATTGGATCTCCATGTTGACTACTCAGATAAAACGTTCTCCGCTGTCGCTAGCCCATTTCACTATAACACAGAGACCTTTATGAATGAGTGGGCTTCTCACTATAATGTCATTGTTAAAGGTCTCAAAATTGGTGACAGTATCCTTTCTAAGAATGCTGATGCCATAAAAAATCGTGTAATACCCGAAATTGATAAGTTTAATGTTAAAGATAAATTTACAGGCACTTATAAAAATTCTTTTACAAATAAAAAAGAAAAGTCTACCTTACATTATGCCGCTTATCAGCCTGAAAAGCTAAAAGGTCAAGATAAAAATCCCTTGATTATTTGGTTAAACGGTCAAGGAGAAGGTGGGACAGATACCAGTATTGAATTGCTTGGTAATGAAGTTACGGCCTTGATAGGTGATGATATTCAAAGGCAGTTCTCCGCTGGTAAGCAGAAAGGAGCCTATGTTCTTGCGGTTCAGTCCCCTACGTATTGGATGGATGAAGGCGATGGCACAAACGGTTCTGGTGCGGGTGTTTCTCGCTATACAGAAATACTGATGGATACTATTAAAGCGTATGTTAAGTCAAACCCCGATATCGATCCTAATCGCATTTATCTTTCAGGTTGTTCAAATGGCGGTTATATGACCATGAATATGGCTATCCATTATCCTGATTATTTTGCAGCCTTGGTACCAAGTGCCACAGCTTACTCTTACTATGATCTTGAGCGCAATGAAGACGGTACCTACAAGAAGGTTAAGGATAAGCAAACAGGACAAGAGGTTCCAGTGCAAAGAGAGGAACTTTGGTTTGATAGAGAAAAAGTAAATGCTATTAAAGATATTCCAATTTGGTTTATCCATGCAGCTAATGATACGACTGTCAACCCTCAAACCTACTCTCTCCCCATCTATAAAGCCTTGATTGGCGCTGGAGCCACCAATAAATGGTTCTCTTACTATGAATCAGTTTCTGGAACAGATATCAAAGGTGTAGACTATCTTGGTCACTGGTCATGGATTTATTACTTCAATAATCAAGTAACAGGTGTGCAAGATCCAGAGACTATCCGAAATGGCCAAGAAATATCTGGCTTTGAACCGAGCAATTCAACTTTCGGAGGAAGAAATAAAGCAGAAGTAGATGGACAAATTTACGACAATGTTTTCTCGTGGCTCAATGCGCAATCCAAAAATTAGTAATAATACTTTTCAGAACTGAGATCCTAAATAAGCAACACTTTAAAAGTTAACTGCCTTAGTTTAATTTTTAGGATTTTTAATAAAAGTGTTTTCCGCATAATTACGGAAAAAAACTGTATGGCTATTTGAAATTTTTTCTCTTATAATCTAGGTGATATAAGAATATATATTTGCTCTAAAAATAGGGCAGACAAGTATCATAAGAAAAGGAGAATGTTATGTCTAAATTACCTGAAAATTTTCTCTGGGGCGGTGCGGTAGCGGCCCATCAACTGGAAGGCGGCTGGCAGGAAGGCGGTAAAGGGATTTCCGTTGCTGATGTCATGACAGCAGGCCGGCATGGTGTGGCGCGGGAAATCACAGACGGAGTCCTGCCGGGAAAATATTATCCTAACCATGAAGCAATTGACTTTTATCATCATTACAAGGAAGACATCAAACTTTTTGCGGAGATGGGTTTCAAGTGTTTCCGGACGTCCATCGCCTGGACCCGCATCTTTCCTAAGGGAGATGAGACTGAACCCAATGAAGCAGGCCTGCAGTTTTACGATAACCTTTTTGATGAATGTCTCAAATACGGTATCGAACCAGTCGTAACCCTATCTCACTTTGAATTGCCTTATCATCTTGTTACTGAATACGGTGGTTTTACTAATCGCAAGGTTATTGATTTCTTTGTCCGCTTTGCAGAAGTTTGTTTTCGTCGTTACAAAGACAAGGTCAAATACTGGATGACCTTCAATGAAATCAATAATCAAGCCAACTATCAAGAGGACTTTGCACCCTTTACCAATTCAGGAATTGTCTATAAAGAGGGTGATGACCGTGAGGCCATCATGTACAAGGCTGCCCACTATGAATTGGTAGCATCTGCGCGTGCGGTCAAAATTGGTCACGAGATTAATCCCGATTTGCAAATCGGCTGTATGATTGCCATGTGCCCAATCTATCCGGCGACTTGTAAACCATCTGACGTGCTGATGGCGCAAAAAGCTATGCAGAAACGCTATTATTTCACAGATGTCCACGTGCATGGCTATTATCCAGAACACATTATTAAATACTGGCAACGTAAAGGCATTGAAGTTGATGTGACAGAAGAAGATAAGGCTGACTTGCTGGCTGGTACAGTAGACTATATCGGCTTTAGCTACTACATGTCCTTTGCTATTGACAGCCACCGGCCAAACAATCCGCACTACGACTATCTGGAAACAGAAGACTTGGTCAAAAATAACTATGTCAAAGCCTCTGAATGGGATTGGCAAATTGACCCAGAAGGGCTGCGCTATGCGCTCAACTGGTTTACTGATATGTATCACCTACCGCTCTTTATCGTAGAAAATGGCTTTGGCGCTATCGACCAAGTGGCAGAAGATGGTATGGTGCATGATGACTACCGCATTGACTATCTGACAGCCCATATCAAGGAGATGATCAAGGCTGTCGATGAAGATGGTGTTGACCTCATGGGCTACACGCCTTGGGGCTGTATTGATCTTGTCTCTGCTGGAACAGGTGAAATGCGTAAACGCTATGGTTTCATTTATGTTGATAAGCATGATGATGGTACGGGAACTTACGCTCGTTCGCCGAAACTGTCCTTTGATTGGTACAAGAAAGTCATTGCTTCAAATGGAGAAAACTTATAGTCTGTTAGTCTCGTTGTTGAATCTAAGGCTAAAATCCATGTGAAAAGGCTTCTGAAAGTAGTCAGAGAAAGGTGATGTTTATGTGGAATAATATTTTGAATAGTTTATTGGCCATTGCTATACTAGTCCTAATATTTTACCTTATTTTGTGGGTAAGAAAAAGAATAACCACTCCGACCTATCAGGGGAAAAATGGCAAACCAGCTAGCACCTACTTCATTAGTTTTAAGGAAACTGATAAGCCAGATATTCGCCAAAATTCCAAACTGATGGATATTTTATCCATAAAGTATGAGACATCGGATGGTTTTGTAGTTGCCTCAACTATCAATGATGTTAAATTGCGGCAGTTAATCATGCAGGAATATCAGCTCAAGCTTAAAAACGTTATCATCACTTACCGGCAGGTTATTTAAGTGTTAGGAGCTATCTATAAAGGCAAGAGATCAGCTATAAGGGTTGGTCTCTTTTTTGTGCGGAAATTTTAGAGAGTTCTATTTTCATATTTTCCGTATCCATGGAGATTTTTTCCGTTGAGATACGGAAAAAGTAGCGATACACATCTTGAAAACGCTGTTATATAATAAAGTTAGAAATTAAATAATAAAGGAGTGCTATATTATGGCAAAACAAGCTTTGATTATCTGTGCAGGTGGCATGTCATCTTCAATGATTGCTAAAAAAACGATGACCATGCTGCAAGAGCAGGGTGAAGATATTGAAATGGATGCGGTAGGCGTACCAGAAGGTCAAAAACGTATTGAAGCAGATGATTATGATCTCTACTTGGTTAGTCCGCAGACGAAAATGAACTTTAAGCAGCTGGCTGATGCGGCTGCCAAGAAGAATAAACCCATCGTTCAAATTCCGCCGCAAGCCTACATTCCTATCCCAATGGGAATAGAGAAGATGGCTGCCTTGGTTAAAGAAAATATCTAAGTCTAATGAGGGGAGAGTGTCTGATGCTGAATAAACGTGAAAGACAAATTCTCCAGATTCTTATAAAGAACAAGGATCATTATACAACCAGTCAGGAATTGGCTGATCAGCTTGAGTGTTCAGATAGGACTATACGCACCTACTACAAATCTTTGGTGGATAAATTGTCCTCCTATCCTAAGTTAACGCTGATCTCAAAGCAGGGACACGGCTATAAACTTGTCATTTCCGATGATGAGCAGTTCTCTGATTTTTTGGAAGATTATCATCTGAATCTAGCCCAACTTCCTTATAAGGAAGTTTCTGATATCAATGATCGCTATAATTATTTGTTGAATAAGCTGCTTTTTGAACAGAATAAAATTTACTTTGATGATCTAGCAGATGAGCTCTATGTCAGTCGTTCAACGCTGTCTAGTGATTTCAGGAAAATTCGTGAAAAGTTTATTCCCTACCATTTAAGGATTGAAAGCAAACCTAATAAAGGGGTTTATATCACTGGTAGTGAACGCGATAAGAGACGCTTTATCATGGACTACTTTATCAGTTCAGGTTTCGTCAATACCTTGCATACTTATGTTGATAATGATTTGTTTAGCCAAAAAATTAGTTTTGAAGAACTAACCATTATTGTCTTGGACGAATGTCGAGAGGGGGAGTTAAAACTTTCCGATTATGTTATTCAAAACTTAGTTATTCACATTGCCTTAGCAATACGTCGGATTACGGAAGGATTTAAGATCAGTAAACTCACTGAGGCAGTTGATATAGCTGATCGGTATGAACGCAAGATTGCCCAGCGTATCCTTGATAGAATTAGTCTGGTAACCAGTATTGATTTTCCTAGCGAGGAAGTTGATTACATTACTCTGCATTTGGTAACGAAAAAGCAGGCTAATGCTAGTCATGCTGTGCAGGAGCAGGAAGATCGCATTCGTCAGGAGCTGCTAGCAGCTATTGAAACACTAAATCCCGCGGTGGAGAATGATTTTCAACTGATTGAGGGTTTGATGTCCCATCTCTCAACCATGCTGATACGCTTGGAAAACGAAGTGATTCTAGACAATCCGCTGACAGATGATATTGAGAACAAATATCCAGATATGTATCAACTGGCTGAAAAGACCTTGTCGCTCATGCCGGCCTTCAGCCAGTTTTCTGTATCAAAAGACGAATTGGCTTACATCGCTCTTCATTTTATGGCAGCTAAAGAACGCTATAAAGAGCATAAAAAGTATAATATCCTCGTTATCTGTGCAACAGGTTATGGCAGTGCCCAAATGCTCAAAAGTCGTATTGAAAACGAATTGGGCAATGTCGTTCGCGTCGTTGATGTTATCGGATATTATGAAATCAGTGATCAAAAGCTGCGAGGTGTTGATTTTATTATCTCATCTATCGACCTGTCAACCCTGATTTTTAATATCCCTGTGTTTACAGTATCTGTATTTTTAGATGACGAGGAAATCAATCATATTAGGCAAGAAATTGCCAGTTTGCAGAAAAAGAAACGCCTTATTCGTTACACTGAGGAAGATACAGTTCCGCTAGAGCCGATTTTTGATGAGTTTTTTGCAAAAGAATACTTCCTTATTTTTGATAAAGCTGAAAAAAAGGAGGTACTTGCCCAGCTCATTCATAGTATTTCTGATTATGAAGGAAACCATTTTGAAAGTCGAATGCAGGAGATGGTTAAGCAAAGGGAGTTGATGAGTTCGGTTGTCTTCAGTGATAGTATTGCTGTCCCTCATCCACTGAAAGCGGTTGGAACAAAGCATCGTGTGGCTGTTGCCCTTGTTCGTCAAGGTTTAAGATGGAGTGATGACTATCCGGCTATCAAACTAATTTTTCTGATCTCAATGTCTGTCTATGAAAACGATGGATTGCCGATTATCGCAAACAGTATTGTTGACTTAGTGGATAAGTCCGAATTACAGTCTAAAATCTTAGCCTGCCAAACCTTTGAGGAATTTAAAGCGCTATTTTTACGATTAGGAGAAAGGAAATAAAGATATGAATACAGAAGAGCTACAGGTTGCTGCCTTTGAAATCATCCTTAATTCAGGGAACGCCCGGGCCATCGTTCATGAAGCTTTCGACGCTATGCGGCAAGGCGATTATGATCTAGCTCAAAAAAAATTAGACCAAGCCAATGAAGAATTTCTGAAAGCACATCAGTCACAGACAGATCTTTTGCAAGAGTATGCAGGAGGAACAGAAATTAAAGTAGAGATCATCATGGTGCATGCTCAAGATCACCTGATGACCACCATGACCCTGCGTGAAGTAGCACTTGAAATGCTTGAGTTGTATAAGAAGTTAGAATAGGGAGGGAGCATGTATGGCCGCCTTAACTGATAAAGAAAAAGTGAAAATAGACGGCTTAAGGAAAGAAAACGGCCTCAAGAATATGTACTATACACGCTATTTCTTGATACGTTACACAGTTGTATTTTTCTTTTTCGTAAATCTTTACTGGTTGTTACTGTTGTTACTATCGGGTAAGTTAATCATGTCGTTTTTACCTATACTGTTAGGTGGTATGGGGGCTGCCTGTATGTGGGAACAGTATCAGATGTATACACGTGAGCAAAAGCCTGCTCGTATAACGCAAAATTACTTTTATCTTATCATTGCTGTGAATGGTGCATTAATTCTGTTAACGCTGCTTAATCAATACAGATACTTTTACCCATTTCTTTCAAATAGCACAGCTGCTAAGTTATTTATCATTATTATTCTGGCTTTAGGAATGCTAATATCAGCATGGATGTTGAGAAAACTGAACCAAATTAATCAGAAAAAAGACCGTCAGTACCACCGTATCCAACAATATCTAGCAAGTCTTAAGTAATATATTATTTCACACTTTGAGGAGGTTTAAGATGAATAAAGTGTTTGAATTTTTAGAAAAGTACTTAATGGGGCCAATGAGTATAGTCTCTACATGGCGTCCAGTTCGTGCTATTGTCGCTGCTGGTATGGCGTCTATTCCCTTTACAATCGTAGGGTCTATGTTTCTTGTGATCAGTGTTATCCCACAAGCTTTCCCCATGCTGACTTTTTTAGAAGATATATGGGCGGGATCCTTTGATAAAATTGCCCCTTTGTATTTACAAGGCTATAATTGTACAATGGGGATTCTATCGCTCTATTTTGCCATTGTTATTGGTTACGAATACACTAAAATTTACGCCGAAGAAAACGAAGAAAATGTTGACCCTGTCTATGGAGCACTTCTGTCTGTCTTTGCTTTCTTCTTAACGATTCCTCAGTTGATTGTTTCTAAAGGTGCATTTGACTATCTGAATGTTAAAGGCGCTACGATCAATGGATGGACAATTGGTGGCAATAGCTTAGATCGTCTATCAACTTCTGGTATGTTTACAGCCATCTTAATGTCTATATTGGCTGTACAATTATATAGGCTTTGTATTAATCGCAATTGGGTTGTTAAAATGCCTGATGCTGTTCCAGAAGGTGTGTCACGCTCATTCTCAGCATTGATCCCAGCAGGGGTTGTTGCAGTTGTTATACTCGTTATTAATGGTGCTTTTATAGCTCTTGGAACAGATATTTATCAAGTCATTGCTATTCCGTTTGCTTTTGTTCGTAATATTACAAATAGTTGGCTAGGTATAGTAGTTATCTATCTACTTGTACATGCCCTGTGGATTGTTGGTATTCATGGCGCTAATATCGTTATGGGACTCGTAAATCCAATTCTTTTGACTAATATGGCTGAAAATGCCAATGGTGCTCATATTGCTTTTGCCGGTGAATTTACAAATTCGTATGTTACTATCGGTGGTTCTGGTGCAACTTTGCTTCTTTGCTTCTATATCGCCTTTCTAGCTAAAGCACCGCAGCTTAAATTGCTTGGTCGTGCAGCTCTGGGACCTGCTATTTTCAATATCAATGAACCATTAATTTTTGGGATCCCAATTGTCTATAATCCACTCTTAGCCCTTCCGTTTATCATTGCGCCAATTGTCAGTGCTTCAATTGGCTACTGGTCGGTTAAACTTGGATTTGCGGGCTTCTCTATTTCGCAATCTCCTTGGCCAACGCCTGTTGGACTTAATGCCTTCATTGGAGCGCCAGGATCTGGAGCTTTTGGAGCTTTCCTAACCGCAATTGTCTGTGCGATCGCTGCTTTCATCGTATGGTATCCATTCATCAAAATGTACGATAATAAACTTCTGAAAGAAGAGCAAGAAGCATAATAATCGTATATTATCTGGAGACAGGCAAGAGTGCCTGTCTCTTTTCACATCAGCGTAGCAAAAAATTGCATTATTGGCTGTCTTGGTTTATGATAAGGCAAAGAAATAAAGTGAGGTAATAAGATGTCAAGTTTTGAAGAAGCCGTTAGTCATTTTGAACAGATTACTGCAGCAGAGGCACGGAATCGCATTGATGCTAAGGAGAAGTTCATCCTCTTTGTCGGTCGTCCAACCTGCCCATTCTGCCAGCGTTTTGCACCTAAACTGAGTCAAGTGGTACAAGAGGCAGGGGCTGATGTTGCCTACTTGCACAGCGAGGATATGTCGCAAATCGATGATATTCAGGCACTTCGCAATCGTTATGGCATAGCTACAGTGCCTGGACTCTTAGTCTCTCAAAATGGTTCTGTAAAGGTTGTTTGTGACTCATCACTTGCACCGGAAGATATTAAAGAGTTTATTGGTTAAAGCGAAGTTATAAATAGGATGCCTGGCTTTCAGCCCTTCTACAAGCATAAAAATTCCTAACAGTTCATCAATCTGTTAGGAATTTTTTGTTTACAATTTTAGCGTCACGGTTTTATAACTCTGGAAAGAGTTTTTCAACAACCCGAGTCGAAACAATCTGGCCAGGTCCTTGAGCACAGTATGTATGCATATACATCAAAGGATTGAAATTAAGTTCGATACAGATCGCATTAGGGTCTTGCGGTGAAAATGGCTGTCTGTAATCAGGGATAATGAGATCAACACCGCAGACCCAGGCTCCCATAGCTTTGGCCATTTGGGCAGCTAAGTCTAGGTAGCTGGGGTGCATCTGCTCGGTCATGTCAATCGAATCTCCGCCAGTGGAGATATTGGAATTCTCCCGTAGATTAATCCGACTATCCTTATCTGGAATACTGTCAGGTGTGTAACCTTGCTGTTCCAACATGAGCCGTTCAATCTCTCCTAGTTCAATTTTTTCTAAAGGGGAGCGGTGGCCAGTACCGCGCAGAGGATTACTGTTTTTCTTGTCAACCAACTCTTTGATGGTAGAGTTACCATCGCCAATGACATTGGCTGGCTGACGCAACAGTACGGCTAGAGTCTCTCCCTCCAGCACAAAGAAGCGATACTCAGTTCCAACAATATAATCCTCAACTAAAATGCTGTCGTCTTCAGCAAAGGCCAGCTCGACAGCCTTGGTATAATCATCTCGGCTGAAGCCATCTTTAAAAATAGAGATACCTAGCCCAAAATTTGTACTCTTAGGTTTGATGACGATCCCCTTCGTATGACTGAAACGGGCAAAATCATCAAGAGCCTCCTCTAAGCAATGGAACTCGGCTCCATCTGGAACTGGAAAGCCAGCCTGTCGCAGAATTTTTTTAGTAACTGTTTTGTTTTCCATAGCGAGAGGGACGATATAGTTATCCTTAGAAGTCATATTGCCGTTTTTAACATACTCGGTATGATCCCCCAGAGATAATTTGAGAAATTGATCATTTTCATCTAAAATTTCTAGCCTTATGCCTTTTTGAATAACATCAAACATGATTAACTGGGTCGACAGTTCCATGCTTTCAAAGCCCTTGAGCGCATAAGGGGCCTGCCAAGCGAGATTGCTGTATGCCTGTCCCTGTTCGCATCCAAAGTCTTCTAAAGAGGATTCCTTGATTTCCTTGGTTAGCCGACCGCCAATAGTCAAACTAGGGTCGGTCAGTTGAGCTTCCAGCCTGTCTACCAATTGGCTGTAGTAATGAGGTAGGCTAAAGTGTTTCAGTACTGCCCGCATGGCTTGCAGTAAATCTTTAACAGGGGTTTCACTAGGCAGGGCTTCCAATGGATTTGACCTGGCAATGCGCTCATTAAGCTTTTCGGCAGCAGCCAGTTCTTGATCAACAGCTGTGGGGCCATCCAACCAGAGTAGAGATAAGGCAAAGAGATGAACAGTATCAAGCGTTTCCTGCTTAATTCCCAGCTGGTCAAAAGGATCTAAATCAAAGCAGCGGAATTCCAAATAGGTAATTCCCTCTTCTAAAAAATCTCGACTGTGTTGTGCTCCCCGTAAACGGACAGGTGAATAGAATTCTTTTTCGGCGATTAAGCGCCCATCAGCAACACAAGCCTCAATATCATGAACATACTGCTTAAGACTCCTGTAAGAGATCTGCACATCATCTTTATTAACATAACCGTACTGACTGTTGCGAATCGAGCGCATTGGCTGGGCCACTTCTGACTCAAAAAAACCTTTTTCGGCCAGAGGACTGGCTCCGTACAAATAAGTCAACAGCCAGCGGTATTTGATAAAGTTTTGAGCTAGCTTTAGGTATAGATCATTCTTAAAAGTCACCAGATTATCGTAGTCACTCTGCTCAAAAAGCTTCATTAACAAGTGCTTGCCTAGCCCAAAATTATAATGGATACCTGACATGGATTGCAGTCGTTTGCCGTAAGTGTCAGCTAGATGCTGGCGGTAGCGGCGCTCAAAATCATCCTCTAGTTGAGCGATAACAATTTCATCTTCGCTAACTTGTGGCGGCATAGATAAAGGCCAGAGATAGTCCTCTTTAGCAATAGAACGTCCAGCGACATCCGTGACAGCTTGTAAAAATCGGCGTGCTTCCTGAGTAGACTGACTGATCGGTGTAATCAGTTCAATCTGGGGCTCACTATAGTCGGTTTGGATGTAAGGATGAAAACTACGTGATCCAAGTACACGCGGATGTTCCCGTTGAGATAGCTTGTGTTGATGACGATTGATCCTCAGGCTTTCGCGTTCAATACCAAAAGTGCCTTCGAGAATAGGCAAACTGCTGGGAGCTTGTTGCAAGAGTTGATTGATGGTCATAAGGGGGCCCTCCCTTTTGGCTATTTTTGATTTATAACTATATTAAACTTTAATGACGCTTCCACTATACACTGAATCCTGCGGAAACTCAAATTTCTGCTACCTTGCTCCCTGATGAAGGCCAGTATCCGAACTTTATCGCTTAATCTTGAAAACACCCTATAACGTTCGGAATTTAGCTATTATTTTTTTATTTAAAGTATTTTTGTTTATATTTAGCTTCTATAATTATCAAAATCTTGAAAAATAATCAGAAATTTCTTATAATAAATTATTGTAGAAAACTGATAGGTGAAAGTCCTATCATCTTATTCTAGAAAGGTAAAGAAAGCCGATATCAGGTTTTCTAAAGTATTAATATGACATCAGTAGTTGTGGTAGGCACCCAGTGGGGAGACGAGGGCAAGGGAAAAATCACAGATTTTTTAAGTCAAGACGCTGAAGTGATTGCTCGTTATCAAGGTGGAGACAATGCCGGGCACACCATCGTTATCGATGGTAAAAAGTTTAAGCTGCACTTGATTCCATCAGGCATCTTCTTTCCGGAGAAGTTGGCGGTCATTGGTAATGGTGTCGTTATCAATCCTAAATCTCTAGTAAAAGAGCTAGACTATCTTCATACAGAAGGTGTCAATACCGACAATCTGCGTATTTCAGATCGGGCTCATATCATCCTGCCTTATCACCTTAAATTAGATCAGCTACAGGAAGCATCCAAGGGAGATAATAAAATCGGAACGACCAACAAGGGTATCGGTCCTGCCTATATGGATAAGGCTGCGCGCGTTGGCATTCGCATCGCCGACCTTTTAGATAAGGATATTTTTGCTGACCGCCTAAAAGCTAATCTGGCTGAAAAGAATCGTCTCTTTGAAAAAATGTATGAATGTGACCCTCTTCAATTTGAGGACATTTTCCAGGAATACTACGACTACGGCCAAATCATCAAAAACTATGTGACGGATACTTCGGTCATCCTTAATGATGCCCTTGACAGCGGGAAGCGTGTCCTTTTCGAAGGAGCCCAAGGAGTTATGCTTGATATAGATCAAGGGACTTACCCATTTGTCACCTCATCAAATCCTGTTGCTGGTGGAGTAACTATCGGTTCTGGTGTCGGACCAAGCAAGATTAACAAGGTTGTTGGGGTCTGCAAAGCATACACCAGCCGCGTAGGAGATGGCCCTTTTCCGACAGAATTGAGTGATGCAACAGGGGATCGTATCCGAGAGGTTGGTCATGAATATGGAACAACAACAGGCCGTCCGCGCCGTGTTGGTTGGTTTGATTCTGTTGTTATGCGCCACAGCCGCCGTGTATCAGGTATTACCAACCTATCCCTCAATTCCATTGATGTTTTGTCGGGTCTTGAGACGGTAAAAATCTGTGTGGCCTATGACCTTGACGGTCAGCGTATTAATCACTATCCAGCTAGCTTGGAGCAGCTCAAACGCTGCCAGCCAATTTATGAAGAATTGCCGGGCTGGTCAGAAGATATTACCGACTGCCGCAGTCTTGATGAATTACCAGAAAATGCCCGCAATTACGTCCGCCGTATCGGTGAACTGGTCGGCGTTCGCATATCAACATTCTCAGTCGGACCGGACCGCGACCAAACCAACATTTTAGATAGTGTTTGGGCGAATATTTAAACAGGCAAAGTAAAATAAGGGAAGCCAATGAAGAGTCTTTAAAGAATTTTAGAAAATGGGTGACGAAACATCTCGCTTCGTCACCCATTTTATCTAAGTTTACAGAGTCATATGTTCGATTAAATAGAATACAGAAAAAAGACCTACCTAGCGAATAAAGTTAAATAGAAGTTGACGCAGATGTTTATCACTAGGAGAATTTTATCTTTTTTGATAAAGTCTATAGCGTGTTAGGAATTTATTCAACGATAGAACGATCAGGTTTTTACTCGGCCTTCTTTTGTTTATAAAATCACCGTTTAGCCATAGTAACAAAGGTAAATTTATCGGGGCGATAGCTAATGGTGCCGTATTGGAAGAGTTGGCCGTTAGAGAGATAGGTTAGACTGGTGACAACCGCCACCATCTTGAAATCTCCCAAATCCATGTTAGCCTGTTCCTCTTCTGTAGCATAACGAAAAGAAATTTCACGACGGGAATGTGTAATCCGCAAACCAAGCTGATTTTCTAAATATTGATAGATTGAACTTTCGGCAATAGTCTTATTGAGGTAAGGGACAACGCGGCGATCGAAATAGGAAAGCTCAAACTCGATGCGCTCACCAGCAATAATTCTGCTGCGACCAACCCGATAGAAATCAACGCTGTCGTCAACTTTAAAGATATCCATAATCTCTTTTTCGCCCTGAATGATATAAAGATTATCCAACTGAGTCTTAATATCAAGCTGACCATCGCGGTTAAGTTCATCTGAAGTCTTGATTTCAGAGAGATAATTGTTTTTGGTGCGGCCGTGTTCCATAACAATCGAATTGCGCCCTCGCATTTTTTGAATATAACCATCCAATTCTAGCAAGGACAGAGCCTTTCGGATCGTATCTTTGGAGTAGCCATAGATTTCCATCAGTTCGTTTTCAGTGGGGAGCTCTTGGTTGGGTTGGAGCTGGCCCTCTTCAATCTGCTTTTTAATGTCTTCATAAACTTGCTTGTACTTACTCATGCTCATAAATTTAATGTCCTTTAATATTATAGTCATATTTTACCATAAATAGACCTTAACAAGCAATTAAATACGTATCATATAAAGAAATAAAAAAAGAATTACGTAAAACTATTGACAGAAGAAATCGCTTACACTATAATGAAAGATGTACTAACCTTTGGGAGGCTTAGGGAAGGAAAACTTTATGAAAAAACGAACAAGTGGTGTTTTAATGCACATTACCTCTCTGCCAGGAGAGCGCGGGATTGGAACTTTTGGGCAGGCTGCCTATGATTTTGTGGATTTTTTGGTAGAGACAAAACAGAGCTATTGGCAAATTTTACCGTTGACAACTACTAGCTACGGGGATTCTCCCTACCAGTCTTTTTCAGCAATTGCAGGGAACACCAACTTGATCGATTTGGATTTGTTGGTAGCAGATGGCTGGCTAAGTACTGTTGATTTAGCTAAGGTCAGCTTTGGGAATAATCCAGAGGAAGTGGATTATGGCTTACTGTTTAAAGTACGCCGCCCCCTGTTAGAAAAAGCTGTCCGGGCCTTCTTAGCAAATCGCTCTAACAGCCAAAAATTAGCAGATTTTGAAGCGGACAATCAGTACTGGCTGCAGGATTACGCCGAGTTCATGGCTATTAAAGAATATTTTGGACAAAAAGCTTTGCAGGGGTGGGAGGATAAAAAGGCCATATTGCGTGATGAGGGCACTTTAACTGAGCTCCGTCGTAATTTGGCTGATAGTATTGATTACCATAGGGTTACCCAATACTTTTTCTTCCAGCAGTGGCAGACTCTTAAGGGTTACGCTAACAAGTCCGGTATTAAAATTATCGGCGATATGCCAATTTATGTATCTGCTGATAGTGTTGAAGTATGGACCATGCCGGAACTATTCAAGGTAGATAAAGAGCGTAAGCCGCTTTACGTTGCAGGTGTCCCCGCAGATGAGTTCAGTGATGAGGGACAGTACTGGGGCAATCCCATTTATGAGTGGTCAGCTCACAAGACAAGTGGCTATGCTTGGTGGATCAATCGTGTCAAGGAGAGCCTAAAACTCTATGACGTGATTCGGATTGACCATTTTAAAGGTTTTTCTGATTTTTGGCAGGTTGAGGCCAGCCAGTCGACTGCAAAATATGGGACATGGCAACCGGGCCCAGGCTATGATCTCTTTCGTGCTATTAAGAAGGAACTGGGTCAGGTGCCAATTATTGCGGAGAATTTAGGTTATATTGATGAAAAGGCGGAGAAACTCTTAGCAGAAACTGCCTTTCCAGGCATGAAAATCTTGGAATTTGGCCTGCAAGGGCCGGATGAATCCAATCTCGATTTACCACATTTCTATACCAGTCATACGGTAGCTTATGTAGGCACCCACGATAATGAGGTCGTTCGAGGCTGGTATGAAGGACTAACTAGTGAGTCTAGGATATATACAGATGCCTATACTCACCGAGTACTGGGAGAACCAGTGACTCAGGCTCTGCTTCGTACACTCTATGCGACGGTTAGCGATATAGCTATAGCGACCATGCAGGATATTTTAGATTTACCGGCTTCCAGTCGGATGAACACCCCAAATACAGTCGGGAATAACTGGAAATGGCGGATGACAGCCGACCAGTTAACGAGAGATAAGAAAGAATTTCTAAAAACGATAACCGAACGTTATCACAGAGGCTAAAATGATGAGAATAACAGAATATTTAGAAGAGCACACCGGGAGTAAGCTAGAGAATTTAAGCCACAAAGATATTTATTTAGGATTGATGAACTATGTCAAGGAGAGGGCTAGTCAGCTTCCTAAAAATACAGGGAAACGTAAGATCTACTATATTTCAGCTGAGTTTCTAATCGGAAAGCTCTTATCCAACAACCTTATTAATCTAGGAATCTATCAGGAAACCAAAGAAGCCTTAGCGGCAGCTGGGAAATCTATCGCTCAGATTGAAGATGAAGAGCTGGAACCTTCTTTAGGTAATGGCGGACTGGGTCGTCTGGCATCCTGCTTCATCGACTCTATGGCTAGTCTTGGTATTAATGGTGAAGGTGTTGGCCTTAACTATCACTGCGGTCTTTTCAAACAGGTCTTCCACGATAATCAGCAAGAAGCACAGCCTAACTATTGGATTGAAGATGATTCTTGGTTGGTGCCAACTGATATCAGCTACGACGTACCTTTCAAGGATTTCACCCTTAAGTCCCGTCTAAATCGCATTGATGTACTGGGCTACCACAAGGGCAGCAAAAACTACCTCAATCTGTTTGATATCGATGGACTAGACTACGGCTTGATCCACGATGGGATTAGCTTTGATAAAACACAAATCCAAAAGAACCTAACCCTCTTTCTCTATCCTGATGATTCAGATAAGAGTGGTGAACTTCTGCGGATTTATCAACAGTACTTCATGGTCTCAAATGCGGCCCAGCTTTTGATTGATGAGGCCTTGGAACGTGGTTCTAACCTCCATGATTTGGCGGATTATGCCTATGTCCAAATCAACGATACCCATCCGTCTATGGTCATTCCAGAGCTCATTCGACTTTTGACTGAGCAACATGGCCTTGATTTTGAGAAAGCCGTTACGATCGTGTCTCAGATGGTCGGCTATACCAACCACACTATTTTGGCTGAAGCCTTGGAAAAATGGCCTTTGGACTACCTCAATGAGGTTGTTCCGCATCTGGTCATCGTTATTGAAAAATTAGACGCCTTGGTTCGCAGCAAATACAGCAATCCAACCGTGCACATTATTGATAAGGACCAGCGCGTCCACATGGCCAACATGGATATTCATTACTCGACCAGTGTCAATGGGGTCGCTGCCCTTCATACAGAAATTCTGAAGACTAGTGAACTCAAGAATTTCTATCAGCTTTACCCAGAGAAATTTAACAACAAAACCAACGGTATTACTTTTCGCCGCTGGTTGGAATTTGCCAATCAAGATTTAGCAGCCTATCTCAAGGAACTGATTGGCGATAGCTATCTGACTGATGCTACGAAATTGGAGAAACTCTTGACCTTTGTCGATGATGAAAGGGTTCAAAATCGTTTGGCTGAGATCAAATTCAACAACAAGCTGGCTCTCAAGCGTTATCTCAGGGAAAATAAGGGGATTGATTTGGATGAAAATTCTATCATTGACACCCAAATTAAACGCTTCCACGAGTATAAGCGGCAACAGATGAATGCCCTCTATGTTATCCACAAATACTTGGAAATCAAGCGAGGTCATTTGCCTGAGAAGAAAATCACCATCATCTTCGGTGGTAAGGCAGCACCGGCCTACACCATCGCTCAGGATGTCATTCATCTTATCCTCAGTCTGTCAGAGTTGATTAACAATGACCCTGAGGTCAGCCCTTACCTTAATGTACATCTGGTGGAAAATTACAATGTTACCGTGGCCGAACACCTGATTCCAGCAACTGATATTTCAGAACAAATTTCTTTGGCATCTAAAGAGGCTTCCGGTACAGGGAATATGAAATTCATGCTCAATGGTGCTCTTACTTTAGGAACCATGGACGGAGCCAATGTTGAAATTGCAGAATTAGTAGGAAAAGATAACATTTACAGTTTTGGTAAGGATTCAGAGACTGTTATCAACCTCTATGAAACAGCAGGCTACCGGCCTGAGGACTACTACGATAGTGATGCCATGATCAAAGAATCCGTTGATTTTATTGTTAGCGATGAGATGAGGGCACATGGCAGTAGTGAGCGTTTAGAACGGCTGTATCATGAACTGACCAGCAAAGATTGGTTTATGACCTTGATTGATTTAAATGCCTACATTGCTACTAAAGAAAAAATGTTGGCAGACTACCAAGACCAAGCAGCTTGGAATCGTAAAGTTATCCACAATATCGCTAAAGCAGGCTTCTTCTCATCTGACCGAACCATTGCTCAGTACAATGAGGAGATTTGGCATAGTGAATTTTAATCCAATGATTAAAACAGCTGTTCGAAGGAAGATTCATCGCTAAATGAAAAGCAGCAGAAGGCAAACAGGTTCATTACGACGGTTTACTTCTGTTGCTTTTTTCTATCTCTTACGATTATCAGTTGTATATATCAAACTTAATTACAGTAAAAAACGATATTTTTAAAAAGAATTACGTAATACATATTGACTTTAGAAAACGTTTACATTATAATAAAACCATAGCTTAGGAGAAAGGAGCTCGTATGAGACTGCTAACCTTAAATGTTCATGCTTGGTTAGAAGAAAATCAGGAGATGAAACTGAAACATTTAGCGGATACCATAGCGGAGAGAGACTATGATATTATTGCGCTTCAGGAAGTTAATCAGAGCATCTCGACTCCTAGGGTAGAGGGAGAGTTGAGAAAAGATAATTATGGATTAATTTTGCTGGAACTGCTTAGAGAGAGAGGAGTCACAAACTACGCTTATCATTGGTCAACCTCACATATTGGCTATGATATCTACGATGAAGGGCTGGCATTTTTGACTAAGTATAAGGTGCTGGCAGTCGAGGATTTTTATACTTCCCAAAGTCAAGATATCCATACTATTAATGCTAGAAAAATTATCAAACTTAATCTAGAAATAGAGGGTCAGCCTGTTGAAGTTTACAGTTGTCATATGAATCTACCAACAAGCCAGTCTGAAAATCAAGAAGATAATCTCCGCCGCTTAGTGAGCTATTCTGATTTTGCCGGACTCAAGATTTTTATGGGAGACTTCAATACGGACGCTATCAGTTCACCCTTAGCCTATCAAAAGATCTTAGATAATGGGCTCTTGGATACCTATCACTTAGCCAAGGAAAAAGACGATGGTATCACAGTATCTAAATCTATTGATGGTTGGGCTGAACAAGCGCAGGAAAAACGTCTGGATTACATCTTCATTACTCAGAGGCGTCCAGTTTTATCTAGTCAGGTCATTTTTAATAACCGCAATGGCAATGTGGTGTCAGACCATTTTGGAGTTGAGGTCACCATTGATATCTAGTTGCTATCTAGACAGCCCCTTGCCCACTTTTGATGCAAAACTTAATGTCAGAGTATTCAGGGGTTGGTTGAACTTAAATTTTAATGGAATAATTATAGTGAAACCCAGGCTAATCCTTCAGAAAAAAGGGGCGCTGATGCTAGAAATTTGTGCTACAGCTGTAGCTACTAGTACTATTGCTAGTCACAAACACCATAATTTCTGGCTAAATTCCTATTTTTCAATCGGATTTTATCACTTTTCGTATCTTTCTAATAAGGAGTTATTTAAATGAAAAACGTTAAAAGCTTAGCAAGTTTCGAATTTTGGCAAAAATTCGGAAAATGTCTCATGGTTGTTATTGCTGTCATGCCAGCTGCGGGGCTTATGATCAGTATTGGTAATTCATTAGCTTTGATTGCTCCCAACAATGAAGTTTGGTTGCAAGTCACGAACCTAATTTCTCAGATTGGCTGGGGTTTTTTAAACAACCTGCATCTACTCTTTGCTTTGGCCATTGGTGGCAGCTGGGCTAAGGAAAAAGCAGGTGGTGCCTTTGCTGCTGGTATCTCTTTTATCCTAATCAATCTGATCACCGGTAATTTCTACGGTGTTACAACAGACATGTTGGCAGATGATAAGGCTGTTGTACATAATATCTTTGGCGGACAAATGCGTGTTGCCGACTATTTTATCAATGTGCTTAATCAGCCGGCTCTTAACATGGGTGTTTTCGTTGGGATCATTGCTGGTTTCGTCGGGGCTACGGCCTATAATAAATATTATAATTTCCGCAGACTGCCAGATGTCCTGACCTTCTTTAATGGCAAACGTTTCGTTCCCTTTATTGTTATCATACGTTCAGCTATTGTTGGGTTAGTTATGGCGATTTTCTGGCCCTTGGTTCAATCTGCCATCAATGGTTTTGGTCAATGGTTGGCTAACTCCCAGGATACGGCACCATTCTTGGCGCCTTTCCTCTACGGTACTCTGGAGCGCTTACTTCTGCCATTTGGCCTCCACCACATGTTGACTATCCCCATGAACTACACTCAGCTCGGCGGTACTTATCACTCAGTCGTTACTGGTAAGGATGTTCTGGGACAAGATCCCCTCTGGTTAGCTTGGGTAACAGACCTTATTCACCTTAAGGGAAGTGATCCTAGCAAATACCATCAATTATTGCAAGATGTTGTTCCAGCTCGTTTCAAGGTTGGTCAGATGATTGGTGCCTCAGGCATTCTGATGGGTATGACTGTTGCTATGTACCGCAATGTTGATCCTGATAAGAAGAAAAAATACAAATCAATGTTTATCTCTGCCGCCGCTGCCACCTTCCTAACAGGAGTTACTGAACCCTTGGAATACATGTTCATGTTCGCTGCGCTGCCGCTTTACGCTGTCTATGCTATTATCCAAGGTTTAGCTTTTGCCATGGCTGATCTCGTTCACCTTCGTCTTCATTCATTTGGGAATATTGAACTTTTGACGCGTACACCAATGGCTATTAAGGCTGGGTTGGGTATTGATGTGGTCAACTTTATCTGGGTGAGTGTGCTCTTTGGTCTATTAACCTATTTCATTGCTAACTTTATGATTCAAAAGATGAATCTAGCGACTGCTGGCCGTAATGGTAACTACGACAGCGAAGAAGTTGACGAAGCTATCCATGCTAATAATGGAGATGCTGAAACATCAGTTGATTCTCAAATTGTCCAAATCATTAACCTGTTGGGTGGACAAGATAATATTGAAGATGTTGATGCTTGTATGACCCGCCTGCGTGTAACGGTTAAAAATCCTGAGCATGTCGGCGGTGAAAATGACTGGAAGAAGGCGGGTGCTCTCGGACTGGTTGTCAAAGGGCAGGGAGTCCAAGCTGTTTATGGACCTAAGGCTGATGGGCTCAAATCTGATATTCAAGATCTCCTCGACTCCGGTGCTCGTATTCCTGTGGTTGATTTCTCTAAAAAAGAAGAAGTAGCAGCACCGGAAAGTAGCTTCAAGGGTATCACTGAGACAGTTATTTCAGTGGCTGACGGTGAGATTATTCCAATCGATCAAGTCAAGGATCCGGTCTTCTCCGGTAAGATGATGGGAGATGGTTTTGCGATTGAACCTACAGATGGTAATGTCTATTCACCGGTAACCGGTGTTGTAACCAGTGTTTTTCCTACCAAACACGCTTACGGTCTCTTAACCGATGATGGTTTAGAAGTATTGGTCCACATTGGGATTGATACGGTTAATCTGAATGGTCTTCCATTCTCGCCCAAGGTAACCGATGGTCAGCGCGTGGAAGCTGGTGATCTCCTTGCCGTAGTTGACTTGGCAGCCCTTGAAGCAGCTAAAAAGGAAAAATCAATCATTGTTGTCTTTACCAATGCAGCAGAAGTCAAGTCTGTAACCCTAGAAAACGTCGGGAAACAACCAGCTAAAACAGTAGCTGCTCAGGTTGAAATTTAGAGAGGAAATAGCATAATTACTATTCCTAATAAACAGATTTACTAACGAGGTCAAAATAGATGTGGCCTCGTTTTTAAGTCATTCGAAATAAGAAATAATCTGCATTCTAGGTTTGTTAAAAAATAAACAAACAAAAAATAAAGACACATCAGGGAGTTTGAATTGTAATAATAAATTTCAATGGGGCATCCATGTAGCCGACATGGATGTCGTTTTCTTTTTGCTCCCTTTTCTTTATAATAACGCCATACCGTTAAGAAAGGAACATGTATGAATACTTCAGTTATTGTTGCTCAGGATATTAGAAAAACGTTTAGTAAGACTGTTGCCCTTGATGACATTTGTTTTTCGATTGAAAAGGGTCAAATTTTTGGATTTCTTGGACCTTCGGGTTCAGGAAAGACGACTACAATCAATATTTTGACAGGACAGTTAAGGGAAGACAGCGGTCAGTCCTCAATTTTAGGACAAAATTCCCATAAATTAACAAGTCAAGAATTAGGGAAAATTGGTTTAGTTGGTGATACTACTGGCTTTTATGAAAAAATGACCCTTTATAATAACCTGCTTTTTTATGCTAAATATTATGGAATAGATAATGTTGCTATTGACGATCTCCTAAAGCGGGTTGGTCTCTATGACAGCCGCAAGACAGTTGCTGAAAAACTCTCAACAGGTATGAAACAGCGAATGCTTCTAGCTCGTGCCTTAATTAACCAACCTAGAGTTCTATTTCTTGATGAACCAACTTCAGGTCTTGATCCGGCAACCTCTCAGGCCATCCATGAGCTGATTTTAGAGCTGAAAGAATCTGGGACAACAATCTTTTTAACCACTCATGACATGAATGAAGCGACCTTACTTTGTGATAATTTAGCCTTGCTTAATGAGGGGAGATTAGTTGAACAAGGGAGTCCAAAAGACCTAATCCGGAAATACAACCAGGACAAGCGAGTTAAATTGAGTTATGAAGACGGCTCAGAAAGAACTTTAGATTTTACTGAACTAGGTCAAGTCATGGTTAATGATGGCGAAAAAATAGTGACCATCCATTCTTGTGAGCCAACATTAGAAGATATTTTTATTCAATTAACAGGAGGAAAACTCAATGTTTAGACAATTTACGGCCCTTCTTTGGTTGCGCTGTCAGATTATTCTATCTAATAAGAGTGTTCTCTTACAGGTACTTATGCCTGTAGCCCTGATTTACCTTTACCGGTTTATAATAGACAGTCAGTCCGGTTCAAAGGATCAAATAGGCCTTGCTTATCTAATGCTTTGTATTCCTTTTGCCATTGTCTTAGCTGTAGGCAGCCCAATTCTAACTATTTTAGCAGATGAAAAGGAAAAGAAAACTCTAAAGACATTGTTACTCAGTGGAGTTAGGACTAATGAGTATCTTCTATCGACATTAGTTGTCCCCCTAGTCTTAACAATAGTCTACCTGACGCTTACTCCGGTTATTTTGGATGTACCTATTGATAATTTAGTGAATTATTGGGCTATTGGCGGCCTTACAGCTTTAGCAATTGTACTTCTTTACTTATTACTAGGATTAGTTGTGAAATCACAAGTTATGGCCCAAGTTGTCACGGTTCCGACCATGCTAATTTCAGCTTTCTTACCGATGTTCTCTAGTATGGATAAAACTGCCGCTAAGGTAACAGATTACAGTTTTATGGGATTATTTACCAAATTTTTTACTAAATGGGAAGATTTTTCTTGGCATCGTGCTACTTTACAAACGTCAAGTTTACTTGTGTGGCTCTTGATGCTTTTAGCATTAATTATTGTAGTAGCTCGACAACAAAAGAAAAATTGAGAAAGTGAAATATTGAAAGGAGGTGAAAAGTATGGTGGTTGGACCAGGTGTAGCTTTTGCTGTATGGGCAGCTAAGCTGTTGGCTCATAAATAAATTAGCCTTTCTATATTAATAGTGATTACAACATTAAAAAGATTGATTTTGAATTAGTAGTCAATGACAAGCCCTATTTAATAGGGGAAATTCACAATAAAATTAAACAAATTTTATTGTGACTCTTCCCTATTATGAGGAGGATAAAAGCGGAGGGAAATATGATTGGATTAAATTTTGTATTTGAAAAAGATGAGTTATTATATTCACTAAAATTATCAACCCAAATGGATAAAAAATATAGTTTGGATTATTTTGATTTTGACAATCAAAGTTTTGAAGACTTTAGTGACTACCTAGAATTCTTAGGGTTTGATAAATATATTTTTATCAGACTTGAAGAAAGTAACCGTTTAGAGCGGCTTGCAAACTATTTGCAAGACCAGCTAGATGTAAAAATCGATGTCATTGACATGGATAAGCTTGATAGTCTGCTTGAGGAGTCTAAAATACGGGAAATTAAAGCGGAGTTAGAAAATCATGATTTGTATCATAAACTAGTTGCTCTTGAGACAGGGCAAGTCTTTCAAAATGGATTTAAAGCCTTTAAGACTGCTATTTATCCCAATCTACCCAGAGGTTTATTGAAGCATGTTTTTGCAGATGATCTAGAGAGGTTTGTTTTAGAAAATCGTAATTTATTAAGTCATTTTGCAATTAATAGTGCTGTTTATACAAGTAATAAAGTGGTTGAAGAAAAATGGCCTGTAATTATTAGATCTGTATCAAATTTTGAGAATCTGAGTTTTAAAATTTTGAATCAAGAATCTTTGGAAAATCTCTTTAAGCAGTTTATAAATTCTGGGCGGGTCAGTTTAGCTGATTACATTTCAGATTATGGTGTGTTAACAGGAATTACAAAATTAAATTCTTTATATTTCATGGAAGGACAGTTTTATTTAGATTCTCAAGCGAAAATTAGGCTTGGAAATTCGGGAGATAGTTACCAGCAACTACATAATCAAGCCAGTTTACAATTACCGGAAATCGACAAAGTACCCATAAAAAAGGATGTAAAATATTTACTAGCAGCCTTATTGGATATCACCTATGTTTACGGGGAAATGGAGTTTATTACCCCATATAATAACTACCAGATGGCAGCAGTTGATTTGCCACTTAGTCAGATGGAATGGATTGCTTTTAGAAATGATGAGTCACACTTTGTTTTTAATGTTAAAACTGGACGTTTATTCAAAGTTAATGCTCTGGTTACTCAATATCTAGAATATATTATCAAGAATAATGATAGCAATATTAATGATGAAACAATGAGTCAGGTAAAGGAGATGTTGCAAGTTTATGGATAAATCATTAATTTTTAATAAACTTCAAAAAAGAGCGGCAGAATTAGAGATTATTGAAAATCTTTATGAGGATAATATCTTTGCAAATTATTACCGGTCAATTATTAATCAGGATGAATTGCTAGAGGATGATATTGATAGTTATAAAAAATTTTTTGATAAGTCAATGCCTGTTTTAGAGATTGGTAGCGGAACTGGTAGAATTTTTAACCCGTTATTTGAAGAAGGCTACAACATTTTTGGCTTAGAACCTGCCAAAGAGATGTCAGAGTATATTAGAACAAAGGGGCGCGATAGGATTTACTCTCTTACCATACAAGAAATTGAAAATCTTCCACAAAAAAATATTGAAGTGATTATTATTCCAGCGACTACAGTTTCACTTTTTAGTCACGGAGATTTCTATGATTTTTTGAAGAAAGTTAAAATGACCCAGCCGCATATTAAGAGAATTGTATTCGATTTCTTAAAAGAGAGTTTCTTTGAATCTACTTCCGGCCTTATAAATTCTAGCCAATTAAATGGCGAAAAATTTTACAATGTTAATTTTTTTGATCAAGAAAAGGAACGGATTATCTATAATTTGGTAAGTCCTAAAAAGTTAGGTATTTCTGTAAAATATTCTTATTCATACGAAGTATTAGAAAAGATGTTTAAAAAATTAGGGCTTAACCTGAAACTTGTAGAGGATTTAGACAGTTATGCCATGGTGGAAGGAGTCTTTGATGAGTAATAATTTACTTTTAATTGGGTCAGAAAGTCAAATTTGTCAGGGTTTCTTAAAAAGCTATTCCCAAAATTTTGATCAGATTGTTGGGATAGATTTTCCTAGGAGTTCAAGTAGCTTAGCAACCTACCTTTCTGTTGATTTCCGCCAAAACGATGCTTTCGGAAAGATGGAAACCTTTTTAAAAGAATTAAACCTAACTTTTTCCAGTGTTGTGTTTACTTCTGGTGTCAATTATATGAATGATACTTTTGGAGTTACACTTGAAGATTGGGATAGCACATTTGATGTTAATGTGAGAGCAGCTCTTTTTTCCATGAAGGCAATTTATAATTATCTGTCTGATGAGGTCTCGATTGTGCTTATGGCTTCTCAAAATGGAATTGTCGCTCATGAGCAAAGAATAGATTACGGCCCTGCTAAAAGTGCCTTAATTCAATTAGCCAAAAATTTATCAGTTGATTATGCCAAAATAAAGGATAAGGATATCAGAATAAATACAATATCGCCCTCATACATTATCGGTGATAGGAATAGAGAACTCCTGTCTTCGAGTTTTGGAAAACGCTTATTAGCACGAATTCCCTACAAGAGGTTTGTAACTATCGAAGATGTTAATCAAGCAATGCTTTTCCTTCTAAGCGAAAATAGCAGAGCTATGCGTGGACAAAATCTTGTTTTGGACTATGGTTATACTATTGTTTAGGAGATAGATATGTATCAAACCATTAAAGAATACAAAAATATTCAGTACCAAATTGATGATAGTAGAAGGTGGCTATATAATGTGCGAAATGATCGTATGATTACATCTAACCATCATTTGGAAAATTATTTGACAAATGTTGAAGAGCCTGATAACCCTCTACATGATTTTTATACTTCTCCTTACAAAAGGGGAAAATTGACCAATTTTCATTTGATTAGACTAATTTTAGATAGTTCTAAAATTAATGCCTTTTATAAAATTCCTTTATTTTTAAATAGGTGGTACTTAACATCTTTAATGCTAGTAGTTAGTCTAATTTTACTACCTCATGTAGCAAGAATAACTTCTGTTGATTTAAGTCATTTTTCACTAGGACGCTTTTCAGCCTGGGATATGGCAGCTATTTATTTTGTGACGACTGTGATAATTCTCCCCTTACATGAGTATGCTCATTTCTCGGTTTATTACAAGTATTTGAAACCTTCTAAAGTTACTTTTGGATTTTCTTTGAGATATTTTTCCATGCCTGTCTTCTTTATCAAAGTGCCCTTTTATAAAACCTTGAAAGGCAGAAAAAAGAATGAATTGGTCTTGGCTGGTGTGAAATTTCAGGTTGCCATTTGGTTTTTCTTAACCTTAGTTGCTTTGTTATATCCATCTAGCTTCTTATTTGGATTAATCATTGTTAATATGGGGCTGATGGTCACCAACCTAGTTCCCTTCTTAAAATTAGATGGTTATTGGTATCTTAGTAATTTACTTAGAGTAGAAGATTATATGACTTACTTCAAGGATATGTTTTTACGGAATAAAAAATTTAGATTAGATGTTTTTATATTAGGTATAGTAAATTTTCTTATGATAATTTTTTCTTTTATCAATTTTATCTATAGTTTGTTTGGTTACTTTATTTAGGAGTGAGAGGAAAATGAAAAATTATGCTCTTTTAAATGGTGCATATAGCAATGAAACCATGTATGACTTTAAACCAGTCAGGGCGGATAGCACTTATTTGTATGATAATCAAAACAGGAAGTATCTTGATTTAAGAAGTGGGTTATGGAATACCTCCCTTGGTTATAGTGATTCTTTATACCAACGGGTTTCTAGGAGATTTGAGCAAGTGTTAAGCGAAAAGATTCCCTATGTTGATATTCATTCTTTTCAGCATGATATTTATGATGAAGTGGCCCAGAAAATATTAGCATTAACAGGACAGGGTTTTAAGCGAGTCCTTTATACCAATTCTGGATCAGAAAATACGGAACTTTCCTTGAAAATTGCTGATTACATCAATAAAAAAGGCCAACATAACCGAATTTTAACTTTCAAGGATTCTTATCATGGTACATTTTTTGGAGGTATATCAGTTAGTGGTATTGACCAAGGTATCAATCGTTCTTTTTATCCAAAATATGGAGAAGTGACCTTTATAGACTACCCTAAATCTGTAAAACAAGAAAAGGATATCTTAGATTATATTGCAAAAGTAGCTTCCTCTTATGATGTTATGATGATTGAGCCTATTTTAGCTTCAGCGGGTGTCTACTTTGCAAGTACAGAGTTTTTCAATTCCCTTTTAAAGTTACTAAGAGAAAATCAAGTCTTGACAGTCTTTGATGAAGTAGCTACTGGTTTTTTTAAAACAGGAACACCATTCTATTTCCAGCAGTTATCTGAAAAACCTGATATTTTATGCCTCAGTAAAGCCATTAATAACGGTATTACTCCTTTTGGTTGTGTCTGCGTTAATGAAAGAGTCGACCTGAATTTACAGCAAAATCCAAAAATTATGGAGCATTTCTCAACTCAAAATGGGAATCTTTTGGGGCTAGAATCAGCCAATATTACTCTGGAATACTATATTAAGTCTAGAGAGGTTATAGAAGAAAAGGTAAAAGATATCTCTGATGGAATTTCCGGTATCTTAGACTCACGAAACCTATCTTATCGTAATCAAGGACTTATGACTGCGGTTAGGACAGGAAGTAATCAATCTTTTGCAATAATGAAGTCTTTAGAAAAGCTTGGTATACTAACCTATCTTTACGTCAATGAAGAAGAGGAAGGGTTATCTATTATGCCACAGATTAATATTAATTTAAATGTTTTAGAAAGAGCTCTCAAATTGATTTCTAAAAAAATTGAAACTCAAAATTCTTTTTAAATCTGGCTTTATTGAAAGGAGGTGAGGCTATGCAAAAAGAAAACTATAAATCTGAGTCACAGATCTTTGAAGAAGTTGCTGTAGAAGAACTACACACTAACTTTGGAAAATTAATTTGGCAAGGGTTGCTGCAACCAGTTATTCTGTAAACTTGTTAAATGATTAATCTGATTTTGAAAGGAGGTGATGATAATATGAAAATGGAAGAAAAAGCTTTTCAGTGCTTAGAGTTTGAGGAAATTAAGTCTGAAGAATTACATGGTGCTAGTCATGTTCTTGCTTTTGGTGCTGGTGTCGGTATAGGTGCTTTAATTATTGCGACTTAGTTGACGAAATAAATGTAAAATAGAATGAAAGGAAAAAAGAAAATGAAAGAACAAAATGAAACAAAGATGACTGCTGTACAATTTGAGGAAATTAATCCAGAAGAATTGCATGGTATGGGATCATTTGGGCTTGGAGTTGCTGCGGGTGCAGGAGGTTCTTTGCTAGTCGCTGGTGGAATTGTAGCACTTACTTGAGGGATTATGTAAGAGAAAAATGAAGTTGATTATAAATAATGTTCTAGTTTCAATCATCAGTTTATTAATAATATTTTATTTGGCTTTCTGTAGACAGGAAACAATGTCAAATATCGAACTATATATGATTGTTGTTGCATTGCTTTTAGATGTAATTTTTGCAGGTTCAGCACTAGCAAGTGTTATAAATCAGCAAAAAAAGATTAATCGCTAATTAATAAGATAAATAGAAGAGGGGAAATAATTGTGGAAAACTTAAAGAGAGATAATAACCTAATGTTTGAGGAAGTTGAAACAGATGAATTTAATGGAATTAACACTGTTCATTTTGCAGCTGGAGTAGCCGCAGGTGCAGCAATGGTTGGCTCAGGTGCAGGAGTAGCAGCCATAATTATTACATAATAAGGACATTTATAAGAATCCTTGTCAACTGTGGTAATTAATATATCATTAGTATAAGAGAGGATCAAGAAATTCAATATTATTAAGTTAACTCACCTACTACATTTTGTGGTAGGTGAGTTTTTTCCATGCTACACTAAAAATAAAAGGGAAAAAATCATGCTAGACCAGATTAAACCTCAGGCTTTTGAAACACTTTTAGGGATCTCACCTCTAAGATTTCTAACTCTAGTCATCTTCCTATCTTGGCCGTTGATGGTAGTGATGTGATTCTACCTAGAAATCGCTTTGATAAAACGACCTGTATTCAAACTAGCCCCCACCACACCCCTTACAACTTCATTCATATCAATGTGCTCTACAATTTAGAACAAGGGATTTATCAAGACCTGCGGATTCAAGATAAGCGAGACAATGATGAACGAGCTGATTTCGTTGACATAATGGAGAATTCTCCCTTTCGCACGGGCTCTGAATTATGGATAGAGGTTTATGAATCCTACAATGATATGGCACACTGCCAAGAGAAAAATTGGTTGTATGTGGATTCGTATTCGTGAGGGAAATTATTCCATCAAATCAAGTTTTCATATCCCTGATAAGCCTTGTTTTGATGAGCCGTTTGACCTAAAAATCTGTCGGAAACAGACCAAGAAAATGAAGTAGTATCATCAAAACTTTCCTAATCAGTATCACAATTTACCCAATCACTCACTTTTTGATTTTTTACCAAGTTCTTGTCGAAAAAGTGACCCAACAAGGTTGTATTGGCTTCGTTTTCGGATGGTACGCTTAGAAATCAGGCCTGGCTTATTGAAACTTTGTTGACAAACACAGACTATATTTCTCCGGAAAAATTAAAAGATCTCTATGCCTACAGATGGGGCATAGAGACCAGCTTTCGTGATCTTAAATACTGTCTTGGTCTCGCCAATTTTCATGCGAAAAAGAAGGAAGGTATTCATTCCCTAAGAAATCTATGCCCGTTTTATTAACTTTAACTTTTGTAAATGGTTAACCTCATCCGTTGCCGTTAAAAAATCAAAGACCAACAAGGCTTATAAGATTTGTTTTTCAGACGCCGTTTATGCTTGTCGAAAATATCTTAGAGATGAGCTCACTTCCTTCCAATTGAAAACTTATATGGCCAAGCATTTAGCGATCATTCGACTCAATCGAATATTTCCAAAAAAGATAAGAAGTCAAGTAGCAGTAAGTTTCACCTATAGGGTATCATAATAAATGAAAGATGAGTTTAGAAAACCTTACTTTTGTGCTCTCCAAATTCTCTAATATGAAAAAACTATTCCCACTTGTGTCATAACCTTTACTTGTGGAAATAGTTTTGTTATAGGCTAGAGGCTTAACTTAACGACATTGCCAAGAAGCTGCTTCTCTTTTTCTGCATTAGAAATTCAGATGGCCAGCAATATCTTTCTGTAAACAAGTTTTATATTGGAATTTTGGAATTAAAGTTTCTTGAATAGAAAGTAAAGCTAAAACTGGGAAGTTCGATTAGGGGCGAACGTTCAGATGAGAGTGGTGTTTAAGAGCGACTAAAATAATGATGATCTCCTCTCTTAATCCCCTTAAATTTAAGGGTTCTAAGCTAATCTATAAGCCTTTTGGCTGCTTAAGTATTTGTCATTATAGATATTAAGTTTTTTAATTAGGATAGATTGTAAAATAAAGTGCAACAAAAAAACTCATAGAGCCTCAATCGTGTAAACTAGGTTACAGGACATCTTTTGAGGCACTGTTGAATGAGTTTTAAAAAAGTTGTACTTATTATTGCAATTCATCATTATGAAAAAACTCCATAATATCTGCAGCGGGTGAACTCACCGATTGGAGATATTACAGAGTTAATTATTAAGCTAGATTAGCTCTACGCAAGTCGTTCCTAGTCAATATTAATTATTAGTGTAAAGCTATTCCTAAAAGAGCTAGGGTGGTTAAAATTTCCAAGATTTTTTTCAAGTTCATTTTATAAAGACTTCCTTTCGTTTGATGAGTCTATTCTATCTTAAGTTTCTCAAAGCAGCAACGACATCAATGTCACCTTTTCAGAATGACACCTAAAAACAAAAATATGTTTTTCTGCTAATTTATTCCATCATTGGTCATCTCCATCTTAACATCTGCAATGACGTTAGAATCACCTAAGATTTCTCCCAGCATCAAAGCTTGTTGGTAGAGTTCTTTAGCCTTTACCTTATCTTTAACGACCTTGACATAGTACTTGGCTTCAAGTTCTAAAAGGGCTGGTTTATAGGTGGGAAGCTGAGCCTTGTCAATAATTTGCTGAGCCTTCTCCAGCAAAGGAAGAAGATTCCAGTAATCATCATGAAGGGCATAAACGGAAGTTGCTTCTATAACAGTAATCAAAAATTCAATATTATAAAGTTCATCTGCTGCCAATTCCTGCTGGAGCAATTTTTGTTCCAGCAGCTTGAAGGTTGCTTGATCATAATCCGCTGCTTTTCCACACTTCTGTAAAAAATAACTCATATAAAGATAGTCATTAAGGGCAAATGTCTCTTTCTTGAGTGCTTGCTCAAAGGCATCATCGTAGATCTCCTCGATGTTAGGAATATCCTTTTCATGGAAACTATCTAGAATATTTTCTGAAAGATCCAAAAAGAGCAACTCATCTTCGGGCAGAATATCAAAGTACCTGTCATAAATCTTCTCGATCAGCTCTTGCTTTTGTTGGAGTCTTTCTGTATCACCATAGGTAGGAAACTTTACGATCTGTCCCTTTAATTTCCAGTAATCATCAGGTACTTGAATATCGTTACCATCCAATAGGTCAGCTATTTTACTTCCCAAGCTGTTAGCAATGAACTCTAATTTTTCTAGAGTTGGCATAGATTGACCACCTTCAATTCTTTGAAGCTGTCGGATTGTTAATTTCCCTTCGTCTCCACATACCTCCCCCTGTGTGAGCTGCTGGCGATTTCTTTCAGCTTTAATTCGTCGTCCTAACTCTTCTTTAATTGTCATAAGAGCACCTCCGATTTTGTTTCATATTATGATAATTATATCGTTCTCCCCAATATTTGTACAATATCAAAAACTGGATATGTATAATCACTAATTCACGATAAGATACCTTTACCCGAAATAACTAGACTATCTTTACTAGCAATAATGTACGAGTACATTTCACTTCTTGCAGTACACTAGCTCTCTAATGCTGGTGATAGTATAGCTCTTTTTTAAATTATTAATTTCAGCCTCTATGTCCATTACTGCTCTAAGTGACAAGTCTGTCTTATTTTGTTAAAATAGTGAAGCTAATTTGCTCTTAAAAATAAAGGTAAGACGAGGGAGAAGTGAATGACAGATTATCCAATCAAATACCGTTTGATTAAGAAAGAAAAGCACACAGGTGCTCGTTTGGGTGAGATTATCACACCGCATGGCACTTTTCCGACTCCTATGTTCATGCCAGTTGGGACTCAGGCGACGGTCAAGACCCAATCGCCAGAGGAGCTCAAGGAGATGGGTTCCGGAATTATCCTATCAAACACCTATCACCTCTGGTTGCGTCCAGGTGATGAGTTGATTGCTGAGGCTGGTGGTCTGCACAAATTTATGAACTGGAATCAAGCCATTTTAACCGATAGTGGTGGCTTTCAGGTCTACTCTCTGGCAGATAGCCGCAACATCACAGAAGAAGGTGTAACCTTCAAAAATCACCTCAATGGCGCCAAAATGTTTCTCTCACCTGAGAAAGCTATCGCCATTCAGAATAATCTAGGCTCGGATATTATGATGAGCTTTGATGAATGCCCGCAGTTTTATCAACCTTATGACTATGTCAAAAAGTCTATCGAGCGCACCAGTCGTTGGGCCGAGCGGGGCCTTAAAGCCCACCGCCGTCCGCATGACCAAGGGATCTTTGGGATTGTCCAAGGTGCGGGATTTGAGGATTTGCGTCGTCAATCGGCTGCTGATCTTGTCAGCATGGATTTTCCAGGCTACTCTATTGGGGGACTTGCTGTTGGTGAGAGTCATGAAGAGATGAATGCCGTCCTCGACTTTACAACTCCTCTCCTGCCAGAAAATAAACCGCGCTATCTCATGGGAGTAGGAGCTCCAGACAGTTTGATTGACGGAGTCATCCGCGGAGTTGATATGTTCGACTGTGTGTTACCGACTCGTATTGCCCGCAATGGCACCTGCATGACCAGTCAAGGACGTTTGGTTGTAAAAAATGCTGTCTTTGCTAAGGACTTTGGACCTTTAGATCCAGATTGTGAGTGTTATACATGCCGAAACTATTCACGCGCCTATCTGCGTCACCTGCTCAAAGCGGACGAAACCTTTGGTATTCGCCTGACCAGCTACCACAATCTCTATTTCCTAGTCAACCTGATGAAGAAGGTTCGTCAAGCTATCATGGACGATAGTCTGCTAGAGTTCCGTCAGGACTTTCTTGAGCGCTATGGTTATGGAAAAAATAATCGAAATTTCTGATATCTGGCTGTTAAAGCACAGAGCCGCTTCTACTTGTTGTTAAATGGAGGATAAAAGATGATAGGGATAGGATCGCTGATTGTCGGAGCCATTATTGGTGCTATAGCCGGCAGTATTACAAATAGAGGCAGCTCCATGGGTTGCTTGGCAAAGATTTTCGCTGGTTTAATTGGTTCTTGGATTGGTCAAAAATTATTTGGCTATTGGGGACCGAGCTTAGCAGGTATGGCCTTGCTGCCCTCTGTAGCTGGTGCTGTCATCGTCATTGCGCTTGTTTCGCTCTTTTTCGGGGATGATACCTGAATTAATATCCCTATAGCATGAATCAGTTGGGAATGTTGGCAGCAGTACTTCTGACTTCTTATAGCTAATGGGAGTACTGCGTTACAAGCCAATTTTTGTTCGCTGTTTGTTAACGTATTTTTTATGTTTGGTTGACAAGCGATACTAGCTATGCTAGACTAAGACCAATGACAGTTAGGAGTAACTTTATGCGAACCATACGAGGCATTGATCTCGATGAGGCAGGTCGGTGTTATCACTATCACAGTGAGACCGATATCGTGGCCTTAAAATGTCAAGCTTGCCAAACTTTTTATGCCTGCTACCAATGCCATGACAGCCTCTGTGATCACCGCTTTCAGCCCATGAATAAAAACGAGAAGTGCTTAGTCCAATGTGGTGCTTGTCGGTCATTGTTAGATTGGTCAGAGTACAAGTCTGGCCATTGTCCGCATTGTTGTCATCCCTTCAATCCCAAGTGCTCTTTGCACGATAGTATCTATTTTAAGTGAGAATCGGAGAAAAAATGAAAACAAAAGATCTCGTATCTATTGCTATGATGACAGCTCTTTTGGTCGTCCTCAGTTACATACCGGGCATCCCCCTAGGGTTTATCCCTGTTCCTATTGTCTTACAAAATCTCGGTGTTATGCTGGCTGGCAGCTTGTTAGGAGGCAAAAAAGGCAGTCTGTCAGTCTTGCTTTTGTTTCTAGTCGGTCTTGTCATTCCGGTTTTTTCAGGTTTGACAACAACAGTTAAGGTAATGATCGGTCCAACAGCTGGCTATGTCCTTGCTTGGCTTTTTGTTCCTCTCTTGATGGATTGGGGCTTGTCTCGTCTGAAAAGACGTAGGGCTGTGCTGACCTTCGTAGTTATTTGGCTGGCTGGTGTCCTATTTGTTGATGTACTTGGGGGCTTGTATCTAGCCTTTTTTACGGGAGCTCCCCTTTTCACAGCTGTAGTGACGGGCAGCCTGGCTTTCATCCCCGGAGATACAGTGAAAGTTTTTGTTGCAACTATTGCAAATCTGCGTTTTCATAAGATGTCGCATAACTAAAAGTGTACTTTTCAAAGCTCTGTAGCAAGATTTGCTAAGTCCTACTGGCATCGAGGTCCTTTTTTACATTGACAAGCTTTCTTAACCGTAATAGAATAGTAGTATTAAACTAAAAGGAGTTTGTTGTGAAAACGAGAAAAGAGCTAAAAGAACAAGCTAAGATAGCCCTGCGTGGTAACTGGGCTTGGGGAATCGGTGTCATACTAGTACCAATGCTAGTCTTAGTGGCGATCGTCCTAGTCCTGCTGGGGGTTCTAACCCTCGTCTGGAAGCAGGCCTCTGGCTTAGAATTATCAGTTAGTACCAATATTGTTTTGGTCTTTCTTACCATGGCCTTTCTGATTCTAGCTCTCTTCGCCTTTTTTGCGACTGTTGGCATCAGCGCGGGGGCTAACTATGCTTATTTAGAGTTGATTCGTGGCCGTAAATGGTCTTTTAGACAGGCAGGCACCTATGCCTTTAGGAACCAACGCTTTGACAGCATTTTTGGTCTTGTTCTTATGTCCAACATTTTTAGTCTGCTTTGGTCAGTTCTGTTGATCGTCCCCGGTGTCGTAAAGGCGATTTCTTATTCACAAGGCCTCTTCTTACTCAAAGACGATTTTGATGCTGATAACGGCATCACCACTACTTCAGCGATCACTAAAAGTCGTCTCATGATGGAAGGGCATAAAAAAGACTTTTTTCAGCTTGTGCTGAGCTTTTTAGGGTGGTACTTGCTGGTTACTGTCTTTGCTGCGCTGCTAGGAATTGCTGCAAGTCAATCTGTCTTAGAAACGGGATCATCAGCAGGGGTCGCTTTGATCTTGGTTTTGAGCATTATCATCGGTTTGGTTTGTGGTTCTATTTTGGCACCTTACCTAGGAACAACCGTGGCGGCCTTTTACGAAGATTTACGTCAGCAAGAGCAACCTAAAGAACTGGAAGAGCTTGAAGAAGTATTAGCCCAGAAAAAGGCTGAATTTGAGGAATCTTTGGCAGACTACAATGCCCAGCTTGCCAAGCGTAAGGCTGATAAGCAAAAAGCTCACGATGAAAAAATAGCTAAAAAGTTAAAAGCCCAGAAAGAGCGGGAGGAAAAGCGCCGCGAACAAGTAGCGCAAAAGCGTGAGCAGCGCGAAGCTAAGAAATCCCAAAAGGCAAAAGAGACTAAGACCTCTGCTAAAAAATTAAACGCCGAATCAGCAGCTAGTTCTAAGGCTGAGGCGGCTAAAACTGAGAAGGCAGATGTAAAATCAGAGGCCTCTGAGCTTAATGGTAAAAAGAGCACTCAAGCAGATACCCAAACATCTAATACGACAGATAAGTCTGAGAAGGCACTACCTTCTAAATCAAACAAAAGTAATCAGTCTACGACTAAAAAGCCTAAATCAAAGTCCAAGAAGAAAAAGTCTAAAAAACGTAAATAGGGTTTTAAATTTAGCTCTGAAATATCAGGAAACAGTTTTGTTGGTAACTTGCCGTATCGGCAAAAAAGCACCAAAAGGGGTGGAACAAGATCAGTTCCAGCCCCTTTTCTAAGCCTTTTGGCCTGAGGCAATGGGGAGATTTTATAGGCTATTTATGCTATAATATACTGACTATTAAGGAGTAAAATATCATGTCAGACTTGTTCAAAAAATTGATGGAACAGATAGAAATGCCGCTTGAGATGAGACAGTCTCCAGTATTTTTGTCTGCTGACATTAAGGAAGTTAAAGTACATGCTGTTAGCCGTCACTGGGAGTTTCATTTTAGTTTTGCTGAAATTCCACCCATTGAAATTTATCGCGAGTTAGCTGACCGTTTAGTCAGGACCTTCGAACAGGCTGATATCAAGGTCAGTTTTGACATTGAAGCTCAATCTAATGATGTCTCAGACCAACTGCTTCAGGAATATTATAGAGAGAGTTTTAATCTTCCTCTGTGCAATAGCGCGAGTTTTCGCTCTTCATTTTCGGATTTAGCAGTGTCTCGCGAAGGTCGACAAATCATTATTCATGCCCCCAGTTTTCTGGATAATGACCATTTTAAACAACAGCACCTGCCTAAGCTGGAGAAACAGTTTGCCCAGTTTGGCTTTGGGGCTGTCACATTTACGATTAGGACCGACGCTGACAAGACCCAAGAGCTGACTCAGGCCTTTGAGGCTCGAAGTGAGCAATTAATTGAGAAGGCTCAGGAAGAGAACGCTCAGGCTGTGGCCTCCCTAGAAGCTTCTATGCCTGCCCAAGAAGAGGCTGCTCCCACTCCCAAATTTGACTATAAGGAAAGAGCAGCTAAACGTCAAGCTGGTTTTGATAAGGCAGAGATCACACCTATGGTGGAGATCGAAACAGAAGAAAATCGTATTGTTTTTGAAGGGATGGTCTTTGATGTAGAGCGCCGTACAACTAGAACCGGTCGTCACATCATCAGCTTTAAAATGACAGATTATACCTCATCTTTTGCCATGCAGAAGTGGGCTAAAGATGATGCCGATTTGCAAAAGTATGACATGATTGCCAAAGGTGCTTGGCTGCGCGTTCGCGGAAATATTGAAAATAATCAGTGGACCAAAACCTTGACCATGAATGTGCAGGATGTGAAGGAAATTGTCCATAAGGAACGCAAGGATCTTATGCCCGAAGGGCAAAAGCGTGTAGAATTTCACGCCCACACCAATATGTCTACCATGGATGCCCTACCTACGGTTGAACAGCTAATTGACAAAGCAGCTAACTGGGGGCACACAGCTGTTGCTATCACCGACCACGGAAACGTTCAGAGTTTTCCCCATGGTTACCACCGAGCTAAAAAGGCAGGTATCAAGGCTATCTTTGGCTTAGAAGCTAATATCGTTGAGGATCGTGTGCCGATTACTTACAATGAAGTGCCTATGGATTTGCATGAAGCAACCTATGTTGTCTTTGACGTGGAAACCACAGGGCTTTCTGCCGTAAATAACTCTTTGATTCAGATTGCGGCTTCTAAAATGCACAAAGGTAATATCATTGATCAGTTCGATGAATTTATCAACCCAGGCCACCCCCTCAGCCAGTTCACGACTGATCTGACAGGGATTACGGACAACCATCTTAAAGATGCCAAACCGCTCTTGCAGGTTCTGCAAGAATTTCAGGACTTTTGTAAGGATACGGTCTTAGTTGCCCACAATGCTACCTTTGACGTTGGCTTTATGAATGCTAATTATGAACGCCATGGTCTGCCCCTGATTACTCAGCCAGTCATAGATACTCTAGAGTTTGCCCGTAACCTCTATCCTGAGTATAAACGCCATGGTCTAGGCCCTTTGACCAAACGTTTTCAAGTGGCCTTAGATCATCACCACATGGCTAATTATGATGCGGAGGCCACAGGGCGCCTGCTCTTCATCTTTATTAAAGAGGCGCGTGACCACCGTAATGTTACTGATTTATCAGAACTTAATACTAAGTTGGTTTCAGAGGACTCTTACAAAAAGGCCAGAGTCAAACATGCTACCATCTATGTACAAAATCAAATCGGTTTAAAAAATATTTTTAAACTGGTTAGTTTATCCAATGTCAAATATTTTGAAGGTGTAGCCAGAATACCAAGAACGATCCTGGATGCTCACCGTGAAGGGCTGCTGCTGGGATCAGCTTGCTCGGAAGGCGAGGTTTTTGATGCAGTAGTAACCAGCGGTGTAGATAAGGCGGTGGAAGTAGCTCGCTACTATGACTTTATTGAAGTGATGCCACCGGCTATCTATGCCCCCCTTTTGGCTAATGATCTGATTCAAGATCAGGCTGGAATTCAACAGGTTATCCGTGATTTGATCGAAGTGGGACGCAGACTGGATAAGCCGATCCTAGCGACGGGAGATGTCCACTACCTAGAGCCTGAAGATGAGCTCTATCGGGAAATCATTGTCCGCAGTTTAGGACCAGGAGCTATGATTAATCGCCCAATCGGTCGTGGTGAGGATGCTAAGCCAGCTCCTCTGCCCAAGGCCCATTTCAGAACGACGAATGAAATGCTGGATGAATTTGCCTTCCTAGGGGAAGAGCTTGCTTATGAGATTGTAGTCACAAACACACAGGACTTTGCAGAACGCTTTGAAGAAGTAGAGGTGGTCAAAAATGACCTCTATACGCCTTATATCGACAAGGCCGAAGAGACTGTCGCTGAAAAAACTTATGCTAGAGCCTTTGAGCTCTATGGCAATCCTCTGCCAGACATTATCGATCGCCGTATTGAAAAAGAACTGACCTCTATCTTGGGAAATGGCTTTGCCGTTATTTATCTGGCCTCCCAGATGTTGGTTGATCGGTCGAATAAGCGCGGTTATCTAGTTGGTTCACGGGGATCTGTCGGCTCTAGTTTTGTGGCAACGATGATTGGGATTACTGAGGTTAATCCCATGCCTCCCCACTACATATGTCCAGACTGTCAATATTCGGAGTTTATTACGGATGGATCCGTCGGCTCTGGCTTTGATTTACCAAATAAGGACTGTCCCAACTGCGACCAGTCCCTAATGAAAGACGGTCAAGATATTCCCTTTGAAACCTTCCTGGGCTTCGATGGCGATAAGGTGCCCGATATCGATCTTAATTTCTCCGGTGATGACCAACCATCTGCCCATTTGGATGTGCGTGATATCTTCGGTGAAGAATATGCCTTTCGTGCCGGAACTGTCGGTACTGTTGCGGAAAAGACAGCTTATGGCTTTGTCAAGGGTTATGAGCGTGACTATAATAAATTCTACCGTGATGCTGAGGTCGATCGCTTAGCTATGGGGTCAGCTGGTGTTAAGCGAACAACGGGTCAGCATCCTGGCGGTATCGTTGTTATTCCGAACTATATGGATGTTTATGATTTCACTCCTGTTCAATATCCGGCTGATGATACGACAGCAGAATGGCAGACCACCCACTTTAATTTCCATGATATTGACGAAAACGTCCTCAAACTCGATATTCTGGGTCATGATGACCCAACCATGATTCGTAAGCTTCAGGATCTCTCGGGAATTGACCCTACAGATATTCCAGCCGACGATCCGGATGTCATGAAGCTCTTTTCGGGAACTGAAGTTCTTGGTGTGACCGAGGAGCAGATCGGAACACCGACGGGGATGCTGGGAATTCCTGAATTTGGTACTAACTTTGTTCGAGGGATGGTTGATGAGACTCATCCGACGACCTTTGCTGAATTACTCCAACTTTCTGGACTCTCACACGGGACCGATGTCTGGCTGGGCAATGCTCAAGATTTGATAAAAGAAGGCATTGCCACTCTTTCAACAGTTATCGGCTGTCGGGATGATATCATGGTTTATCTCATGCACGCAGGTCTTGAACCCAAGATGGCTTTCACTATCATGGAGCGGGTGCGTAAGGGGCTTTGGCTTAAAATTTCTGAAGAAGAGCGCAATACTTATATTCAAGCCATGCGCGATAACAATGTTCCAGACTGGTACATTGAATCTTGCGGGAAGATCAAGTACATGTTCCCTAAAGCCCATGCAGCTGCCTATGTTATGATGGCCTTGCGCGTAGCTTATTTTAAGGTGCACCATCCTATCTACTATTACTGTGCCTACTTCTCCATTCGAGCTAAAGCCTTTGAGCTCAAAACCATGAGCGCAGGGGTAGAAGCTGTCAAGGCACGTATGGAAGATATTGCTGTTAAACGTAAGAATAATGAAGCGTCCAACGTTGAAATTGATCTGTATACCACTTTGGAAATTGTCAATGAAATGCTGGAGCGCGGCTATCACTTCGGTCAGTTAGACCTCTATAATAGTGAAGCAACCGAATTCAAGATTGAAGGCGATACTCTCATCCCGCCATTTGTGGCTATGGACGGACTTGGTGAAAACGTTGCTAAACAGATTGTTGCTAGCCGTCAAGAAGGAGAATTCCTATCTAAAACCGAGCTGCGCAAACGCGGTGGGGTTTCAACTACTCTAGTTGAAAAAATGGATGAAATGGGTATTCTAGGTGATATGCCTGAAGATAACCAACTGTCGCTTTTTGATGATTTTTTTAATTGACCTCCTTTTTGCTTCTAAAAATTTCCACGGGTTAAAAAGTAGTTTCTGACACGGCTTTAATCAATCAATTAGCCTTAGGTTTATCTAAGGATTTGATCCTTTATTTGAAAGAAGGATCAGATCCTTTTTATATTTCCAAAATAAGATGTTTAGCTTGCGACTCTTAGTCAGAAATGCTACAATGAAAGAACTTAGAGGTCATTTTAGGAAAGTAAAAAAGCTGAATATAGCAGCTTTAACAAGGGAATTGGTTTCATTTTAAACTATTTTTCAGCTCTTGGTAGAACCCTTAATAACCAAGCGATAGCGACCAAGGCCAGGCGTCAGGTTTGTCTGTAGTTTTGTGGATTTAAGGTGGCTCGTATACAAGGGCGATTACAATTTTTGTTGAGAAGAGGATGTCCTAGTTTCTCCTTTGTTTGTTCAATAAATTAATTGATTCCAAACAGACAGTGCTGGGATTCCGCTTCAACCCATTTGAGGAGATAGTCTATGACAAAATTTAAAAATTCTGCTGTCAAAAGTATGGTTGTCATGAGAAAAGCCTTCCATACTATTGATAGCCGAGTTTCCACAACTTTCCGTGACTTCGATTTGACCCCAGCCCAGTTCAGTGTTCTTGATGTACTTTACAGTAAAGGCTCCATGCGTATTGGAGAACTGGTGAGCAGTATTTTGACGACATCGGGTAATATGACCATTGTCATCAAAAATATGGAAAAGAGCGGTTGGATTCGACGTGAGGCTAGTAAGAGGGACGGCCGTGCCTATATTATTCATCTCACTAAAAAAGGTCGCCGCATTATTGAGCGGGCCTTGCCAGCACATATTGAGGCAGTAGAAGAGACTTTTAGCATATTAACGCAAGAAGAGCAAGAGCAGCTGATTACCCTCTTGAAAAAATTTAAAACTCTTGATCAAAATGATAAGTGAGCAAATTTTTATACAAGATCCTCTGGTTGTGCTATTATTACTACATAGTAATAGTTGAAAAATTACTAAACACAATATTTTTAAGGGGAAACCTATATGAAAAACATTTTATTTATTGTCGGATCGTTGCGTCAAGGCTCTTTTAGTCAGCAGTTGGCTCAGCAGGCTGAGCAAGCCCTTGCTGGCAAGGCCGAGGTCACCTATCTTGATTGGGCTCAGGTTCCAATCTTTAATCAAGACCTTGAAACACCGGTATTGCCAGCAGTTCAAGCTGTTCGTGACGCTGTTAAGACAGCTGATGCTATCTGGATTTTCTCACCAGTCTATAACTTTGCGATTCCGGGTTCTGTTAAGAACTTACTGGATTGGCTTTCTCGTGCTGAAGATCTTTCAGATACAACAGGTGCTTCAGTCCTTCAAGATAAGGTTACAACAGTATCTGTTCTGGCAAATGGCGGTAATGAACCAGTAGCAGAGAGCTACCGTAACTTGATGCCATTTATCCGCACACAGTTTGTGGACCAAGTGACTTTCTCAAAAGTTAACGATTCTGCTTGGGCTGATGGTAAATATGTAGCTTCTGAAGAAGTCTTAGCAGATTTGGCTAAGCAAGTCCAAGCTCTTCTTGCAGCTATTGGCTAAATCCTAATCTATATAAAAGAGAGTAAGAGATGATCGATACTTTAAAGAAATCGATTTACCTCTGCTCTTTTTTGTAATATAAGTATAGACATTGGCTTTATAACTTCAGTGGATAAATCCCTACTAGGAGTTATAGGGCCTTTCTTTTTTGATCTTGTTAGTAGCGTTAGTGATAGTTAAAAGAGGAACTCTAAGCTTTTGGTATAATCAATCGCCGTTTTCACCTTAGCATTATAGGAATAAAAGGCTAAATTACAGCGAACTCAGCTAGAATTAGTTATAAACGAATAAGAATGCTGCGACCTCAGTGATCTATCAATAAAATTACCCACTGCACTTTTTCTTGACAAATTTCAGTTCCTGCTTTATAATCATTTTAACTGATAATCAGTAAAGATGATTATATATAAAGAATGGAGGTGAACTCTTATAAGAGTTGAAGAATCATGGGGATTTACCCTAAGTAAAATTGCTCAGTCTATGGACAGACGCTTTAGCAGCCATTTAAGCCAGCATGGGTTGGATTACAGGGATTCCAGATATTATGGTGTCCTCTTAGCCATATTTAATTCTCCCAATCATACTCAGCTTAAGATTGGTGAGAAAATGAGCATAGACCGAACTAGTATTGGGCAAATTATTGATGTGCTTGAAGAAAAAGAATTGGTGAAGCGAGAGCGAAATCCTAGAGATCGCCGTCAGAACGTGCTCGCCTTGACTGCAAAAGGTGAGAAGCTGGTTTCCGATATGTGGTTGGTTATGAGACAGGCTGAGCATGAAGTGATAGAGGAATTATCAGACAGTCAAAAGGCTATCCTATTGCAAATCGCTGAGCAAATAAGCTGAATCAGCTTCAAACGTGCAAAATTAGTTTTTTTCTGTTTGAGCAGAAGGGCAGTGTACTCTTAAGCTCTTTTGTCGCTGCAGAAGTTGAAGTGAGGTAGCCAGTAACCGCAGCTGTACTCTCGCTTCTTTCTTGCCATTCTTAGTGGTTCTTCTGGATTTTCGAAGGGGGGTAAATTGGTAAATTCAACTGCCTGTAAAAAAACTAAAATAGAGAACCGTTAAAACTTGGGTTGAAAAATCCCGACAATATTATAAGGAGAACTATTATGACAAAAATTGAATTACTGGAAACCTACCTTAGCCTTTATATTAACCATTTTGAGGTATTAAAAGCCATGGAAGATGATGACTCACCTTATGTCCTCCTTGACGTCCGCAATGCACCAGCTCATGTTAAAAAAGAGCAGATAAAAGGAGCCAGAGCTCTACCTGCTAAAGATTTAGCCCAAGAATTAGGGAGCTTAGCCAAGGATAAAACCTACGTAGTTTATGACTGGAACAGCGGCACCATATTAGGCAAACAGGCACTGTTACTTCTCTTATCAGCTGGGCTAGAGGCTTATGAATTGTCAGGCGCCCTTGAGGGTTGGAAGGGGATGAATTTGCCTACTGAAGCTGTCATATAATCTCCTCTATTTAATCTTATTGGACTTTACTTTTAATATGTGTTAGAGCAGCATGGAATGAGAGTTGTTAGGAGAAGGCTCCGTGCCCTGTCCTTTTATTTCCGAGTGATGAGTGTGCGGAGTAACTGGAACTTATGCTGCCATCTATAGCTCTTCAGAATTTTTCAGCTACCTAGCGCAACCTGTAAATTTGAAGCAACTTATAGCTGCCCCAACCTGACACACAGCGGCAATCAATGGAGTTCGAACTGGGTTATGGCTAGCACTTATTTTTATACTTTTGCCATCGCGATAAATAGTGGAAAAATGGTATCGCGATTGCTATTTCAGCCTCTAATTATTCTAGCTAAAGAAGCGTATGAAATTTGGAGCAGAGAGCTATCAGCATAAGAAGCGTATAAAGATGTCAATTGGACCTTTATACGTTTTTTATTTTGCTCTTCCTGATAAAGTCCTTAAATTTATTGTTTATACTAAGAATAGGTAAGGAGGACTACTTATGACAAAATTCAAGAAGCTGACGGGCTTTCAGCTCAAATACATCGCCTTGGTGCTCATGCTGCTAGACCATATTCATTACTTTTTTGACTATACAGGAAAGATCCCCCTGTGGTTCACTCAGCTTGGGAGACTATCCGCTCCTTTGTTCTTATTTACGATTATCGAAGGGTTTATTCATACGCATGACCGCAAGAGATATTTTCTGAAGATTTACGGCTTAGCTATTGCCATGGGACTGATTCAGTTTGGCTTTTATAATGTGCTGCAGCCTTTGGTACGGGGAGATGGCTTCTTTCCTAAGAATATGATGCTGTCCTCCTTTGCCATTTTGCTGGTTGCTCTTCAAGGGATTGCTTGGATTGAGGAGAGGAAGTACCTTCGAGGCATTCCGACCCTTCTTTTTCCGATTCTTCTGCCCTTTCTTTTCATGCCTTTCTACCGCATTTTCATGGGGTCTGGTAATCAACTGGGCATGTTTGTTGTTAACCTGCTCAATTTTACGATCCTGCCGCTGCATCTTTCCATTATGGATGGTGGAACGGTAACTTTGATTGTAGGCATTGCCATGTATCTCTGCCGAAAAACGCTCAAAAGGGAAGTTCTCGCCTTTGTCATTGTTTCGCTGCTAATTGAGTTAGGCCGTAGTCTTCTGGTGGGTGCACCGCTGACGCTTCACGCATTTTTATTTCTTTATTTTGAATGGATGGAAATTTTTGCAGCACCGTTCATGCTTATGTATAATGGCAAACGAGGCAAGGGCAGTAAGCATCTCTTTTATATTTTCTATCCGCTGCATATTTACTTGCTCTATGGCTTGTCAGTATTACTTTATGGATGATATGATAAGAATGGTACGGATAACATAAAAAGGAAAAAAGATGACACGTATTTTGGTAATTGATGATGAAGCAGATATTCTGACTTTGGTAAAAAATACCTTAGAGCTGCAAAGCTATTTGGTAGAGACTTTTACCAGTGCTGAACAAGTTGATCGTTCAAAGTTAGTAGATTATGATTTGATTCTACTGGACATTATGATGCCTGATATCGATGGCTTGAGTTTTTGTAAAGAGATCCGCTCTCTGGTGGACAGTCCGATCATTTTTCTGACAGCTAAGTCACAGGAAGCAGACATTGTCACAGGGCTTAGTTGCGGAGCAGATGATTATCTGGTTAAGCCTTTTGGTGTCCAAGAGCATTTAGCGCGTGTTAATGCCCACTTACGTCGGGAAAGGCGTGAACATCATACCAGTTTAGTCTTAGGAAATATTCGGTTCGATCTGTCTGCCAAAGAAATTTCTATCAGCAATCAAGTACTTGCCCTGACTAAATCAGAGTACGAAATTTGTGAGTATTTGGCCAAACACCGCGGTCAGGTTTTCTCTAAAGAGCAGCTTTATGACTATCTCTATGGATTTGAAGAACGCGGAACACCTGCAGCCATTGCTGAGCATATCAAAAATATTCGAGCAAAATTTCGGATGGCTGGAGCAGAACCCATTGAAACAGTTTGGGGGATTGGTTATAAATGGCAAACAAACAATTAAACCCATCCTTGACCAGTATTTTCGTAGCTTACTTCATGAGTGTTGTTCTGGGAGCAGTAGGAATGGGGATTATAGCTTACATTGGTTTGATAGTGGCTTTTAGAACCGGATTTATCTTGCCAGCTAATCAGACAGAAAATGAGTTGATAAACTTAACACGCTCGATTGAGACAGATTCGCATTTTAAACTATCCAATCTTCCACAAGGGACTAGCTATCTGCTCGTGGATAAAGATGGACAGGAACTACAAACTAATATGAACCCCCAATTAAAGAAGAAGGCATCGTCGTCTCGAGATTCTTACAGTCTTGACCATGGTCGCTATGGGTATTTCAAAACCTTTAGGAGGCCTGACGGCAGCCATCTTATTGTCAATTATAAACTCAGGCAGCGTTACCGTGATCCTTGGTTAGAGCAGCATTTACCCCGTCTGAGCATAGTTATTATTGGTTTATTGAGTCTAGGACTCTTATTCTATTTTATCTTGACCAGCCTTTTCTTTGGCCGTTATGTCAAGCGCCAGTTGTGGCCTATTATAAGGATGACAGAGAAGATCCAAGAGGAGGAGTTAGAATTTTCTTTACCAAAGACTAGAATCAAGGAGTTCGACCAAATTATCCAGAGTTTGGACAGACTGCGTATTAGTTTGAGAGAGTCTCTTCTTGAGTCTTGGCAGACAAAGCAGGACCAGAGCTACCAGATAGCCGCCCTGACTCATGATCTCAAAACTCCCTTGACAGTTATCAAGGGTAACACCGACCTTCTGGAATTGACGGACTTAACTGAGAAACAAGCTGATTTTCTGAGCCATACTAAGAGAAATATCCAAGCCTTGGATGACTATCTTCAAGAGCTAACAGAACTGTCGCAGACGCAGAGCCAGCAGGTCTTTTCTCCTCAGATCCTTACAGTCAGAGACTTTATAGAGTCTCTCAATCGTGATCTTAAAGGACTGGCTACTGTCAGAGGCCTTACATTTGATTGTCTGGTGTCGCTAGCATTCACGGATCAAGCAAGCTGGGATCCCAAACTGCTCAAACGAGCGCTTATCAATATTGCTGCTAATGCTATAGAGCATAGTCCTTTGGGGACTAACGTTTCCATACATTATCTGAAACAAGACAGTCAATTAATCATCACCTGTACTGATAGTGGACCTGGTTTCAGTCAAGAAGCTCTAAATTCAGCTAAAATGCCTTTCTTTACTGTGAATAGCAGCCGTAGTCGCAGCCAATCTCATCAAGGACTAGGCCTAGCTATTGCGGATAATATTATCCGCCTGCACAAGGGCAGGCTTGAGCTGTCAAATACAAAACAAGGCGGTGGCCGAGCTACCGTTATTCTACCGATTGTAAATGAACTTGGGAACACATAGCAGACCCCGATTTTGGGATATAGTGAAATTATTCTTACTGTTATCATTATCAAAATGAAAAAGAAATGGTACACTATATCTAAATAAAATTATAAGGGGATATGATGAAACTATTTTTTAATATTCTTAAAGTTATTGGTTTACTGGTTCTGGCCATATGCTGCAATATGGTTCCTATCTTGCTTTTACGAAATCAATCCTATTTTTCTCTGCCGCTCAAGTGGGGACTGGGTCTGCTCTGTATCCTTTTTATCATTGCCGTTTTCACATTGCTCTGGCGAAGCTATAAAAAGCATGAACCCGAGACCGTCAAGCTTCAAAAGATGACCTGGGGGGATATCGGGTACAATTTTCTCTTCTTTTTGGCGGCCCGAGCAGTGGCTGTTTTTGGAACCTTGATTCTCGCTTGGATATCTGGTCAGAGTCAGACAGCAAATGACCAAGCGCTTGCCAAGTTGACAGACTTCTTTCAGGGCGGATTCTTTCTCTATACGGCTTTATATTGTCTGATGATTGGTCTGATGGCACCGCTCATTGAAGAGCTGGCCTTTCGCGGTTTTCCGCAGGTACTTCTCTTTAAACAGCGTAAAATATTAGCTGGTTTGGTAACCTCCTCGATTTTTTCCTTGGGGCATGCTGCGACCATTCCGGAATTTTTTCTCTATGCCCTATTAGGAGCAGTCCTCTATAGCGCTTATCAGCGTCGTGGCAATATCAAGGACTCTATGATGGTTCATATTTTTAATAACCTGCCAAGTGCTATCTACCTCCTCCTTATTGGCTTCGGACTGCTTCATTAAAGGTCCTGAAGTAGATAGATTCCATAATACAGGAGAAAGCATAAAATCATGTTGTTGCAGCAGTGATGTTATGCTTTTTTGTTGGGCTAAGTTATTTGATTTTGACTAGAAATCTTAAATAAAGGGGAGCTTCTCATAGATAGGGGTGGGACAGCCTTATCTAGCTAGCTTTTTCAGTCCAAGATTAAAAATCATTTGCTAGAAAGAGCAGGATCGGAGCAATAATGCAGGCAAGGCCTTCAGTTTTAAAATAGCTTTCTTTGGCTTTAGAGCTGTCCTAGAGAAATACCCCCATCTCCTCAACCCCCTACCTGTGAAGGTCTTTAGCTAGGCTTGTAAAATTGTGATAAAACCTAATATTTATTAAGAGTTAGCGTATAAATTTCGAAAGATTATCAACTGCTAGCAAATAAAAGCCAATTAGCTTGTTTAGTTCCTAATAAAATGGTAATATGACATCGGTGTAACTAAAAAAATGAAATGTTACAACTCGATTAAAAGGAGTAAATAAGATGAAACACAAGGAAACTTTTGGTTTTCGCAAGAGTAAAATCAGTAAGACCCTTTGTGGTGCCCTGTTGGGAACTGCTATTATTGCGTCTGTAGCAGGTCAAAAGGCATTTGCTGAAGATACGGAGATCAGTACAACATCTACTGTTGATACAGAAGCAGTAGCTGGAACAGAGACTGGGAATCCCGCAACTAATCTGCCAGAAAAGCAGGCTGCTCCTAGCTCGCAAGCAGAGACTAGTCAAGCCCAAGCAGAGCAAAAAACTGGTTCAATACCTGTCGATGTAGCGGCTACTGAGCTTGATGAGGCTGTAAAATCCGCTGCTGAAGCTGGCGTGTCGGTGTCACAGGATGAGACTGTTGACAAGGGGACTGTGGGAACGTCCCAAGAAGCAGATGAAAAATTAAACGAGATTCAGGCTGACTACAGCAAGCAGGCAGAAGCTATCAAAACCACAACAGAAACCTACAAGGCTGATGTGGCTGCTAACCAAGCAGAAACTGATCGTATCAATCAAGAAAACGCAGCTAAGAAAACTCAATATGAACGAGATTTAGCTGCTCATCAGGCAGAAGTTGAGCGGATTAATGCTGCTAATGCTGCTGCCAAGGCGGACTATGAAGCTAAATTAGCTCAGTATCAAAAAGAGCTGGCCCTTGTCCAACAAGCCAACTCAGACAGCCAAGCCGCCTATGCAGCAGCTAAAGACGCCTACGAAAAAGAACTGGCTCGCGTGCAGAAAGCCAATGCGGATGCCAAAGCGGCTTACGACAAGGCTGTGGCTGAAAATACAGCTAAGAATGCTGAGATTGCAGCAGAAAATGCCGCCATCAAACAGCGCAATGCAGATGCCAAAGCTCAATATGAAGCAGCCCTGAAGCAATATAATACAGATTTAGCAGATATCCAACAAAAGAACAAGGATAATGAGGCGGATTATCAAGCTAAACAGGCCGCCTACGAGCAAGAGCTCGCTCGCGTGCAGAAAGCCAATGCCGATGCCAAAGCGGCTTACGATAAGGCTGTGGCTGAAAATACGGCAAAAAATGCCGAGATCGCAGCAGACAACGAAGCTATCAGACAGCGCAATGCAGATGCCAAAGCTCAATATGAAGCAGCCCTGAAGCAATATAATACAGATTTAGCAGATATCCAACAAAAGAACAAGGATAATGAGGCAGACTATCAAGCTAAACAGGCCGCCTACGAGCAAGAGCTCGCTCGCGTGCAGAAAGCCAATGCGGATGCCAAAGCGGCTTACGACAAGGCTGTGGCTGAAAATGCAGCTAAGAATGCTGAGATTGCAGCAGAAAATGCCGCCATCAAACAGCGCAATGCGGATGCTAAAGCCGACTATGAAGCCAAATTAGCCCAATATCAAAAAGACTTAACCCAATACCAAAAAGACTTAGCTGACTACCAAACCAAGCTAAAAGCTTACGAAGATGAGCAGGCCGCTTACAAGGCTGCCTTAGCAGAGCTAGAAAAACACAAAAATGATGATGGATATTTACCATCACCAGAATCGCAACCTTTTGTCTTTGAGAAGGAAAAAGAGGCCTCCCTTGAAATTACATCGGGAGATAAAGTCTATAACGCTGACGAATTCTACGCCGAAGCAGATAAAATGGACTATATTAAGGCAGATACGCCATTTAATACAGAAAAGAGACGAGTTGCCTATAGCCACTTTTGGGGTGGAATTCAAGATAGTGCAGATTGGCCGGGCAAGCGAGTATTTTTGCCAAAAGGTAGACCTGTTGTTGCAAAGTACACCAACTTAAAGAATTCAGAGCTGAATGGTATAAAAATTGCTTCTGCAGAATTCATATATACGCTAAAAGATACCAGTCTTAATGCCGATAAAATACCTGCCATGCTATATGATGATCCTACCGCAACGATCTATTACTTTGAGTTCTTTGGCTCACAGAGTATTGATGTAGAAATTAGGTTTTATGATGAAGATGGAAATAAAATCGATGCGACGGGTGCATTGCTAGATTTCTCTTCACTTAATAGAGGACATGGTTGGGCACAGTATGATGGTGTAAATGCCATTGAGAAGGTTGATTATCACACAGGGACGGCCATTGAAATAAACGGTTCTTCTGTAAAAGACAATGGAGATGGCTTATACGCCGCTACTCCAAACTATACTAAGACCAATCAATCGAGATTTGAAAGCGGTGAATGGGATAGTTCGGATTCCCCATTGAATTGGTACGGAGCCATTGTTGGTAAACAAACGGGTTCCGATATCAAATTTACGATTTCTGCTGAAAACGCTTCGGGAATATGGTTCGCTTTTGATTCTAAGATAAAGGCAAAGGATATTCCTAATAAACCGATGGAATCTGAGCCAACACCGCCAGTAGCTCCAACTCAGCCTTCAGAACCTGTTTACGAGGTCGAAAAGGACTTGGAACCAGCCCCGGTAGAACCCAACTACGAGCCAGAACCAACCCCGCCGACTCGGACACCGGATCAGCCGGAACCCAACAAGCCGGATGAGCCTAACTATGAAGTGGAACAGCCATCCGAACCAGCCCCGGTAGAACCCAACTACGATCCAGAGCCAACGCCACCGACTCGGACACCGGATCAGCCGGAGCCCAATAAACCGGATGAACCTAACTATGAGGTGGAACAGCCATCCGAACCAGCTCCAGTAGAACCCAAGTACGATCCAGAGCCAACACCACCGACTCGGACACCAGATCAGCCGGAACCCAATAAGCCGGATGAGCCTAACTATGAGGTAGTGCCAACGCCGCCAGTTGAACCTTTTTATGAGAAGGTTCCTGATCCAGTTAATGTACCAAGAGTTCGCTACCATTACTATAAATTAGAGGTTCAACCGAGTGTAGCCAAAGGCATCACCAATAACATAGGAGTCGATATCGACAAGACCTTGGTCGCTAAGCAGTCAGTGGTCAAGTTCCAACTGAGAACGGCTGAACTGCCGGCCAACCGTGAGGAAACCACCTCCTTCGTCTTGGTCGATCCCCTGCCAAGCGGCTATCAGTTCAACCTCGAAGCGACTAAGGTGGCCAGTCCAGACTTTGAGGTCACCTATGATCAAGCGACCCATACGGTGACCTTTACGGCCACAGCTGAAACGCTGGCCCTGCTCAATCAGGACTTCACCAAGGGCATCACCGCCCCAGTCCCAACCATTGTCGGTCAGGTCATGAACGACGGGGCCACCTATGAAAATAACTTTACCCTAACGGTCAATGATGCTTATGGGGTCAAATCCAATATCGTTCGGGTCACTACCCCAGGGAAACCAGGAGATCCAGACAATCCCAATAATAACTACATCAAACCGCACAAGGTCAATAAAAATGAAAATGGCACCGTGATTGACGGCAAGACCGTCCTGGCTGGTTCAACCAATTTCTACGAATTGACGTGGGATCTGGATCAATACAAGGGCGATAAGTCTTCCCCAGATACCATTCAAAAAGGGTTCTTCTATGTAGACGATTATCCAGAAGAAGCTTTAACCTTGCGTCCAGAATTGGTAAAAATTACCGACGCTAAAGGCCAGGCTATAACAGGGATCAGTGTCGCTGATTATGCCAGCCTTGAGGCGGCCCCAGAAAACGTTCGGACCATGCTTCAAGCAGCTAAGATCACACCAAAAGGGGCCTTCCAGCTCTTTACAGCGGATGATCCGCAAGCCTTCTATGAGGCCTATGTAGTTAAAGGGATTGATCTGACCCTTGTGAGTCCTATGATGGTTAAGGCTGAGATGGGTCAAACAGGCGGTTCCTATGAGAACAAGGCCTACCAGATTGACTTTGGCAATGGCTATGAGTCCAATATTGTGGTCAATAACGTGCCTAAGGTGGATCCTAAGAAGGATGTGACCCTGACTTTAGATCCAGCCGATACCAATAACCTTGACGGTCAGAGCGTAGCGCTCAACCAAGTCTTCAACTACCGTCTGATCGGTGGGATCATTCCGGGCAACCGCTCGGATGAGCTGTTTGAGTATAACTTCTATGATGACTATGACCAGACAGGAGATCAGTATACCGGACAGTATAAGGTCTATGCCAAGTCTGACATCACCCTTAAGGATGGGACTGTAATCGCAGCGGGAACGGATGTGACCGGTCGTACGACGGCAGACGTCAATGAATCTGATGGTCTCATTGTCATCAGATTTCAGGAAGCCTTCTTGCGTTCGGTTTCGCTGGCCTCTAGTTTCCAAGCGGAAAGCTACATCCAGATGAAGCGGATAGCTGTCGGCACCTTTGCGAACACCTATATCAATACGATTAACGGTGTAACTTACAGTTCCAATACGGTTAAGACAACGACGCCGGAGGATCCAGCTGATCCTACGCCGCCAGCGCCTAATCATGACCGGATGCCGCTAACCGTGACCTATCACTTTGAGGACGCGACAGCGCAGCCAGCAAAGGCCAGCCTTTTACCACAGACTGGCAGCAAGGACAGTGCTTATCTGCCGCTTTTAGGCTTGAGTGCGATTTTAGCTAGTCTTGGTTTGACAGGGATGCGCCGTAAGAAGGAAGCATAATGGCTAGAAGTTATTAGGAGCTAGTCTTGGCTCATATACGATAAGACTGTATAAAAAGCCCTCGCTGGGATTAAACTCAGCGAGGGCTTTTTGGGTGTGTGTCTACTGCAGTAGGTGACAAATTTTATTTCATTTACCGTTTTCTAAAATTTGATGATTCCTGAAGTTGAATTCCTTTTAGTCTAAGTTGACCTTTTTAGCTTATCAACAGAAAGCGTTTGATAAAAGGAAAGAGCAAACCCAGAGCAATGATGCAGGCTAGGGTCTCACCCAGCCAAGAAGAACCATTGACAATGGCAGAATAGATGAGAGCTGACTGTCCCTTAGGAGCGTAGCTTCCCCAGAAAATAATTCCAGCAATAAAATGGACAATATAGCGAGACAGGCCGCCGACTAAGATGCCAAGGATCATGGTGGTCCAGCTCCTTAAGGGCTGATTTCTTCTAAGGGTTTGTTCAAATGAAGGCTGAACGACTCCGGCAAGTCCGATTAAGCTAAAGGCAATGAAGTATTCTAAAAAGCCCTGCCAGAGATTAAGCCAGCCTCCGGCTGCCTGACCAGTTACAACCTGTAAAATTCCCCAGATAAGGCCTGCCAACACGGCGGGCCTTGTCCCGCGGCGGAAGGCTAAGATAAAAATAGGAACCATTTTAAAAGAGAGAGAGAGCCACGGTCCCAGCGATAAGGGCTGGGTAAAAATATCTAAAACCATAGCCAAACCTGCAAATAAGGCTATTTCAGCCATAGAAGCAACATTTGTTTTTTGCATAAAAAAATCCTTTCTCGTTACCGCAGTCAAGACTGGGCACTTACATGATTGCCACAATCAAAACCGCAATAAACTCAAGGAAAATTTATTATGATTTTCACATCCCTTACGCAAGCATTACCTTGTTCAGGTTCAAAGAGTTTAGACGAAACTTCCAATCCAAAGTAGCAAGGATAGAAAAAGGTCATTCTCAGCAAAAGCTCCTCTTGTGACGTCTTCATCATAGCAAAATTTTGTGCACTTAACAAGGTCTTATCCCTATGATATCAAAAGCTAATAAGCCGATTAATCAGGCTAAATGCAAATAGTCAAGGAAGATTTGTACTCAGAAGACCAATCACAATTTATCTGTAATAAACAGAAAAATGTCATATATTTTTCAAAACAATGGCAGTGTGAGACAATAATATTTCTTAATCAGGGGAATTATGTTACAATATTCCCGGCAATATTATTTGCTTAGAAAAATATTGGGAGAAAACAATGAAAGCAAAACAAGTTTACGGTTTTCGAAAAAGTAAGGTTGTGAAATCTCTATGCGGTGCTGTGTTGGGAGCCACAGCGCTGGTGTCACTGACAGGCTATAGAGCAGCAGCCGAGGAAGTATCGGAAACAACATCGACAAGCGGTGTTGACACGAAGGTTGTCGGGACAGCAACAGGCAACCCAGCGACTAATCTGCCGGAAGCTCAAGGGCCAGCCAGCGACCAAGCCAGCCAGAGTCAGGCCCAAGCCGGCCAGAACAATGGGGAGAAGCTGGTTGTAGAGGCTCCGTCACCAGAATTGGAGCAGGCGGTTAAGGAAGCCTACCAAGCTGGTGTGACGGTTCAAGAAGAGGCTGATGTGGACGCGGGAACCGTTCAGACCTCAGAACAAGCAGCTGCTAAGCAGGCGGAGATCGATGCGGATTATGCCCAGCAAGTAGAAGAAATTAAGACAACCGTCGACTCTTATAAGGAAGAAGTTGCTAAGCACAAGGCGGAAGTTGAACGAATAGATGCAGAAAACAAGGCCGCTGCAGAGCAATATGATAAAGATATGGCTGCCCATCAGGCAGAAGTTGAACGGATTAATGCTGCTAATGCTGCTGCCAAGGCGGACTATGAAGCTAAATTAGCCCAGTATCAAAAAGAGCTGGAAGCCATTCAAAATACAAATAAAAATAATGAAACCGCTTATCAGGCTGCACTTGCAGCCTACCAAGCAGAGTTAGAGCGCGTTCGCAAGGCCAATGCCGATGCTAAAGCGGCTTACGACAAGGCTGTGGCTGAAAATACGGCAAAAAATGCCGAGATTGCAAAAGAAAACGAAGCTATCAGACAGCGCAACGCCGATGCCAAAGCTCAATATGAAGCGGCCTTGAAGCAATATGAAGCTGATTTGGCAGCAGCTCAGCAAGGCAATAAGGATAATGAAGCGGATTATCAAGCTAGGAAAGCAGCTTATGAACAAGAGCTCGCTCGCGTACAAAAGGCCAATGCCGATGCCAAGGCAGCCTATGATCAGGCTGTCAGGGACAACAATGCTAAGAATGCTGAGATTGCAGCAGAAAATGCAGCCATCAAGCAGCGCAATGCGGATGCCAAAGCTCAATATGAAGCGGCCCTGAAGCAATATGAAGCCGATTTAGCAGATATCCAACAAAAGAACAAGGATAATGAGGCCGATTATCAAGCTAAACAGGCCGCCTACGAACAAGAGCTCGCTCGCGTACAAAAGGCCAATGCCGATGCCAAGGCCGCTTATGATCAAGCTGTTAAGGACAATAATGCTAAGAATGCTGAGATTGCAGCGGAAAACGCTGCTATTAAACAGCGCAATGCTGACGCTAAGGCTGACTATGAAGCCAAATTAGCTAAATATGAAAAGGACTTAGCCAAATATCAAAAGGACTTGGCTGAGTATCCTATCAAAAAACGGGAATACGAAGAGGAACAAGAGCGAATTAAAAAAGCTCTGGAAGAACTTGAGAAGCATAAGAACGAAGACGGGAACTTAACAGAACCATCTGCTCAAAACTTGGCTTATGACTTAGAACCGAATGCTCAACTGTCTGTGGTAACAGATGGCCAGTTCGTCAAGGCCTCTTCTGTAGATGATGCCTTTAGTAAGAGCACTTCAAAAGAGCCATATGATAGAAAAGTTCTGCAAGTGGATTATCTTGATATCAGTAACATGCTGCAGGCCGATGATGTGACAGACTCAATTGAGCTCTATGGTAATATCGGGGATAAGGCTGACTGGACCACAACTATCAGCAATGAAAATGAAGTTAAGTGGGCATCTGTTCTCCTAGAACGCGGTCAAAGTGCTACAGCGACTTACACCAACTTGGAAAACTCTTACTATAATGGTAAGAAAATTTCTAAAGTTGTGGTTAAATACACTCTAGATCCAGATTCAAAATTCCAAAATACAGATAAGGCTTGGTTGGGTATCTTTACCGATCCAACACTAGGGATCTTTGCCTCTGCCTATACAGGGGTGGATGAACAGAATACCTCTATCTTTGTTAAAAATGAATTTACATTTTATGACGAAGACGGCCAACCAATTGACTTTGACAACGCCCTCTTTTCTGTGGCTTCCCTTAATCGTGAAAACAACTCGATTGAAATGGCTAAGGATTACACAGGGGAATTCGTTAAAATCACTGGCTCATCTATCAGTGAAAAAGATGGTAAAATCTATGCGACAGATACCCTCAACTTTAGACAAGGCCAAGGTGGCGCTCGTTGGACCATGTATAAAAGGGGTAGCGAACCTGGTTCTGGCTGGGATTCAGCCGATGCACCTAACTCGTGGTATGGTGCAGGGGCTGTCCGCATGTCCGGCCCAAATAACAGTATCACTCTGGGTGCCATTTCTGCAACCTTAGTATTGCCTGAAGAGCCTACTTATGCAGTTGCTGCTGGTAAAAAACCAAATATCTGGTATTCTCTCAATGCTCGAATTCTTGCGGTTAACGTACCGAAAGTGACCAAGGAAAATCCAGAACCACCGGTAGAACCTACCAAGCCTTCAGAACCTGTTTACGAGGTCGAAAAGGACTTGGAACCAGCCCCGGTAGAACCCAACTACGAGCCAGAGCCAACCCCACCGACTCGGACACCGGATCAGCCGGAGCCCAACAAACCAGATGAGCCTAACTATGAAGTAGAACAGCCATCCGAACCAGCTCCGGTAGAACCCAACTACGAGCCAGAACCAACCCCGCCGACTCGAACACCGGATCAACCGGAGCCAAACAAACCGGATGAACCTAACTATGAGGTGGAACAGCCATCCGAACCAGCTCCAGTAGAACCCAAGTACGATCCAGAGCCAACACCACCGACTCGGACACCGGATCAACCGGAGCCAAATCAGCCGGATGAGCCTAACTATGAGGTAGTGCCAACGCCGCCGACGCCGCCAATCCTACAGCGTTTCCCTGGAGCACCCGCTGTTCCAACGGTTCGTTACCACTATGCTAGCTATGCCATCCAGCCTCAGGTTAACAAGGCCATCACCAATAACATAGGGGTCGATATCGACAAGACCTTGGTCGCTAAGCAGTCGGT